>JBAYGM010000034.1:0-9283 GCA_041666705.1 Candidatus Altimarinota bacterium
AACAAAAGTATCCATTGTATCGCTTTCACGTTCTGCGGGTCCGCCACATTTCGGACAAGTAGTTTTCATGAATTCATCCGAGTAATGCAACGGCGATTTTCCGCGCGGAATAAAATCTACATTTCTTGGAAGAAGCACCGGCAAATTTTTTTCCGGAATCGCAACAATGCCGCCCGGCGCAGAGCCGTCCGCCTTACATTTTTCGCAATAAACAACCGGAATCGGCGCACCCCAATAACGCTGACGAGAGAGGAGCCAATCGTGCAATTTATAATTCACAACTCTTTTGCCCCAGCCCTTTTCTTCGATATGGTCCATGATTTTTTGAGTTGCATCGTGAATATTAATTCCATTCAAAAAATCACTATTTATCATTATTCCATTTTCTTCTTGGACTTGTTCAGCGCGCGTAATTTCAGATTTATCTCCGTCTTTTCCGATAACAACGCGAATTATTTCCAGTTCTTTTTCTTTTGCAAATTCAAAGTCGCGAATATCGTGTCCCGGGACGCCAACAACGCAACCGGTTCCAACGGTAGCTAAAACAAAATCACTGACATAAATCGGCATTTTCTTCCCGGTCAGATGATTTATGGCGAATAATCCTGTTGCTACACCTGTTTTTTTTCTGCCCTCCGCAACCCTTTCAATATCGGTTTTTTTGCGAGCAATAGCTATATATTCATCAACCGATTTTTTATCTTCAAATTTTTCATAAAAAGTTTTGACCCATTCACTTTCAGGAGCAACGACAATAAAAGTCGCGCCAAAGTTTGTATCCGGCCTTGTTGTGAAAACGCTTATCTCGCCTTTTACACCATCAATCGGATAAGTTATATTTATTCCTTCACTTCTTCCAATCCAGTTTCTCTGCATCATTTTCGTCTTTTCCGGCCAATCCAGTCCATCAAAATTCAGCAATCTCTCGGCGTATTTTTTTATATTGAAAAACCACTGTTCCATGTCTTTTTTCACGACTTCGCTGCTACATCTGTCGCATTTGCCTTCCTTAACTTGCTCATTAGCAAGGCAAGTTTGGCACGTTGGGCACCAGTTCACAGGAGCCATTCTTCGATTTGCCAAGCCCGCTTCAAAAAATTTCAAAAATATCCACTGTGTCCATTTATAATATTCGGGATCGCTCGTCACAACTTTTTTATCCCAGTCATACATTGTGCCAACCGCGCTCAATTGTTCGCACATTATTTTTATATTTTCATAAGTCGAATCCATTGGATGTACGCCTGTTTTGACCGCGAAATTTTCAGCAGGCAAGCCAAAAGAATCAAATCCCATCGGCTCAAAAACGTTAAATCCTTTCATGCGCATATATCGTCCCCACAAATCCGAACCGCCATAGTTATACCAATGTCCGATATGCAATTTTGCCGCAGAAGGATAAGGAAACATCACCAAATTATAATATTTTGGTTTATCGGTTCCAGAAAAATCGGCATTATGAAGTCCGGTTTCTCTCCATTTTTTTTGCCATTTTTGCTCTATGTCTGTTGGGCGAATTTCATCCATGGAAAAATTCTAAGTCAAAAAGCGTGATTTAGCAATCGCTTAGGTTTTTGCTCGTAAATGACTATATGTTTTATACTTCTTATCAGGGTCATTTATCGAGAGACTTTAAGGATATTGATAAAATTTAAAGTAATTTTATTGAGTATATACAACATTTAAGGTAGACGTTTTGAGCGTCTCTCCGTATTGATTTATAGCCATTATCGTAACGTTGTATGCTCCAGCAGGAAGGTTGTTGCCAAAAGAATCTTTACCGTTTAAGTAATAAACATGTGTTCCGACTCCTATGTATGAATTTACAAATATTTTTTTCACCATTAGTCCATTTGAATTATATATAGCCAATGTCGTTGTAGCGGTTTTGTCTAAATAAAATGAAATTTGCGCAGTTTCATTTTTTTGCGGATTGATGGTCGAAGGGAAAATTACTATTTGTGATATAACAGGCGCTAGAGTAATTCCACCAATGGGGTCTTTGATTGTGTGCTGCAATTGAGTAGGTTTAAGTTTATAAATATAAAAATTACCTTCAAAAGCGCCTGCTTTAAAAGCGAAAAAAACACCACCAATTAATACAGATGCGGTCGCAATCATTGCAATAACCAAAGATTTTTTATTCATTTTCATTGTAATTTTTATTATATAATATATTTTAAAAGTAATATTCAACAATTGCAAGGAGTATATTAAACCTTACTCGCCATAACTTTCTTATCTGGATCATTTTTCATTGTTCGAATCGGTTTGCCGGTTTGTTCATCGTTATTTATCTGTTCGACGGATTTTGTGATGTCTTTCATTGTAATAACGATTTGCGTGACCTTACCTGCGCTCATTTTCACAGTCGCATTCGCCATATAAACCTTATATTGACCGTCGCTTCCTTTAATTCTATATGGGCCAAGATTTTTCATTTCATTATGGTCTTGGACGATTTTTGTGATGAATTTAGCAACTTCGCCAGCATCGCCGGAATGTACGAGTCCAAAGAAATCAGCATCTTTTAAGTCTTCATCTGTGTAGCCAAGAGCCGTTTTAAAGCTCGGGCTGGCATATGTGACCTTATTATCAGTTTGGACCACAACAACAGGGTCAGAAGAGTTCTCAGGAGACTGTTCATGGGTAGCCGCGCTTCCAAAGATTTGAGCCTTCAAATCCCCGGATATAAACGAGCTTTTTTGCGTAACTGTAAACAAAATCGAGATCGATACGACGAATAAGCCAACGGCTATAAGGGCGATCTTTCTGCTTTGGTTTAAAGGTAGCATATTTATATTTGTTTTATCGTGTTTATTAAATTATATAACAGAAAAGAGAAAATGTCAAGTATTATGGGGCGGAGGTTGTATGTATTGACAAGTGCACAAAATCATTATACAATAATTCCCTTTACTATAAGCATTATGGTAAAAAGAGAATTAGACAAAGTAAAAAACGATGAGCCTTCGTTTGTTGAAAAACACAAAGGGGGAATAGTTGGGGCAAGCATGATGCTTGGCGTTTTACCTGCGCATGAATTGATTCATGTAACAGCAATGAAGGCATTTGGAGGAGAAGTTAAAGGCGTAGAGCTTTTATTGGATAGTAGCATGGCCATCGCTCGAGTGAATGCGGACATGTCGCAATTTTCAAACATGGAAAGAGCATTTATACACTTATCTCCGCATATAGTTCTCGGTACGATATCGTACATAATTTTGAAAAGAGTTATGAAAGAGATCTCAGCTGCATGGAACGGAAAAGCGAGATATAGTTTTGATGAAAGACTGGAGATGACTTCAAAAATGTCTGTTGCGATGGTCTGTATGCCGGCCGTTAATGGCATAGCGGAATTATTGTTTTATAGATATGGAGATTTATCATGTGCATCTAAAATATTTCTAGGATTTATATATAAACATTTGCCGGAATTCCAGGCTCTTGGGGTTTCTGGTGCACCAGGTCCTTATTCAAGCGAAATTATGACAATCGCGCTTACAACGGCTTTAACAGCTTTAACTATTATTGCGGCAAAGCCAATAGAAAAGCTGGCATCTTTGATTAAAAAAGCAGTTAAAAGCTTGAGGCATAAGGAAGTGGAAAATAGCATTGATCCTTGATATAATCAGGCTATAACCCACATTTTTATGGCAGACGAAACACAAGGAGCTTTTGCGAATTTAAAGGCACTTCCTCTTTTTGCGGCTATGTCGGACGAGGAAATTCAGAAAATTCTTTCAGTCGCTGTTTTGCAGTTTTTTCCGGTAAATTACACTGTTATTAAGGAAGGCGATCCGGGCGATGCGATGTACATTATCAAAAAAGGTAATGTCGAGATTTTTAAAGGTTCTGAAGAATTAGCCGTTCATACGACGAATATGGCTGTATTAAGCGCGGGAGACGTTTTTGGAGAAATGGCTCTTGTCTCCGATCGACCAAGGAATGCGACGGCTCGAACCATTGAAGAATGCGAAATTTTCGTATTAAAGAAATCTGATTTTGACGCTTTATTAAGCGAAAATTCAGCACTTGCGGGAAAGGTTAGCACAGACGTGATTGATCGCATGAAGAAAAACGAGCGCATTTAAACTAACTTTAAAACTTATTATTTTTTTATGATCATTTTATATTTGATTTTAGCGCATCTAATTGCGGATTTTATGCTTCAGCCTTCAAAGCTTGTGAAATGGAAATCTGAAAGTGTTTATGGCGTAATCGTGCATGCTGGAATCCATGTCATCATCACTTTGCTTTTGATTTTGCCTTATTTGAATTTCGCGACAGTTTTGATCGTATTTGCGCTTGGGATTATTCACGGCTTTATTGACCGCACAAAAATTGATATTTCACTCAAGAGCGATAAATTTGTGAGGTATTTTATTCTCGATCAGCTTGTGCACTTTGTAATAATCATTTTGGCCGGTCTTGCGATTTCCTCATTAACAAGCGGCGAAATAATGTACAGCTTTATACCTTCAATATATAGCGACCCGTATTTTGTGATCTTTTTGATTCTCGGCGTGTTTTTAAGCTATACCATGGAGATTTATAATTATACGGTTTTGATGCAGCATCAGGCTTTTGGAAAGGCAAAATTCCACTATGGAAACATGATTCTCCGCATTCTTGCGCTCGCAGTTGTTTATGCGATATTTGTGGTAGTGGGGTTCATAGTTAATAAGCTGGCATAAGTGCTTGACAAAATCATAGATTTAGGTATTATAATAGCAATTAACCTTAAATCTATATGAATTTCTCACAAGCATTAGTGTTTGGAGGATTGGCTATAAATGCATTAACTGGATGTGGCAGGACAATAGAAGGTGTAGAAAAAGATTGTCCGGAAGTTATGGCTGTATGTGATGGTGTGAGCATGAAATGCGCGTCTGCATTGGTATCAGGCGAGTGCTTGGGTAAAGAGAATGTTCAAAATGGTCTAAAGACCGATGCTTTTATAGCATGCCTTGTTGGTAAGAATATAGCTTTAATAGCTGTTATAGCTGCGGCCATACCGCTTATTTTGGAACGCAGAAAAAAGAAAGCCAAATAATTACAATCATGAAATTATCACAAGTCATTTTATTGTCGGGTTTGGCTTTAGGTGGGGCTGCTGGTTGTTATGAGTCTGATGAGGTAATAAGGCAAAAATGTCCGGAGGTGAGATTTAAGTGTGATGGAGAAAACACAGAAGGATGTGGTGAGGCTATAAACGAATGTTTTAAAAATGACGATGATTACTTGGTAAACGAAACAATAAAAATGTTGAAAAAGGATATTCTATTGCTATTGATCTGCTTTTTTTCCGGGGGAGCGGTTACGCAAGCATTGATGCTGCATAAAGGCAAAGAAAAGTAGCCATCCTAATCCGGATCCTGCCCCGGCTCTTCTGTCATGCCTTCCACTTTTGGCACAACCTCTCTTGCCGAAACTTTCACGATTTTTTCACGTGCGGAAACTTCTTTTTGGGAAGTTAAATCCAGGAAAGTAAAGGTCCAAACCGTATAAGAAAAAATATCAATAACGCCTGTTAAATAAGATGCGAAAAGTAGTGCGGCAATAGCAACGATTATAGCTACAACAAGCCCAATTTGCGCCGCCCAAGTCATGCCGATATAGCTCACTCCAATTAAGAGTATGGAAGGTATAAACATGAGCGTTAAAATCTGAATTATTATTCTTATGCCGATCAAAATCATAAGGAGCGAAACAAGGAATGTTTTTTGCCAATTCAAAATAACAAGTCGCATGCTTTTCCAGATCGATAAAAACACTTTTTCATTATCAATGACGATATAAAAATCAGCGTAGCTGAATAAAAGCGATAAAACCAAACCAAGAAAAAATGCGAATATGAAAACCGGAAGTAAAAACTTAAACGCTTCAACACCGAGATTTCGTAGTACAAAAGCCGCTTCCATAGACATTGCAAAAAAGCTCACAGTCTTCATAAGTGCGTGATATTCAAGAAGTGGCAAGAAATTAAAGATTCCATATCGCATGCCGGTCCCAAGAGTTGCGGGTTGGCCATTATGTTTTCGGCTGATATATTGCACGGCCGCGGCCTGACACAAAGTCGGCAACAAAAACCAAATAATCACCGCAATAATCGTAACGATTATCAAAGGAATGCTAAGCGAAGCATGTTTTGTCATAAAATCCATAATAAAAGTTCCGACATCATACAGGAACCCATGGCCTTCATATCCCATTAAAGGCGATTTTCTAAACGAAAAAAACTGATACGCCATATAAATAACTCCATACGTCGTTGTGAAAATCGAAGGAATAAAACCGTACCAAAATATCAGTCTTTTATTTTTATTCGTAAACGACCAAGCCTGGCCAATAATAGTTTTGTAGTTCATTGAGGAGTTTATTGCTTCTTCTTAGGAATTTAGCATAAAAAGATTATAGCGACAATGGCGTCGCAAGATAGGCGGTATAATATTGCTATTTAGATTAAAATATGTTATAATATATAAAAATAAAAACTATGTTTAAAGAAAATCGTATTGTCTTTAAAGAAGAAGCTCCTAAAAAAGGCGTTGAAGCACAAAACGTAGAAGTTGATGCCGATCTTAAAGCTATTGAGCTTGAACGTTTTGTTAGCAGAAAAGGCGAGCTTTTGGAAAAGGCGCAAAGAATCTTGCATAAAGAAGGAGCAACAAGTGCGACTAAAATTGACGAATTAAAAGTGCTACATACGGGATTAACTAAATATTATGATAAAAATAAAAGTATAAAGTGCAAAGGGACTGAAGCGGACAAAGGGAGGGTAAATGCTGCTTTATTGGAAATTTCAAAAGTTATGGATGAAATTAATGCGGAAATTTTAAAGCTGGAAGAGCCGGCAAGAGAAGAGGTAAAAACCGGAGCCAGAGATGATTTACGGGCTCTAAAAGCCGAAGTGCGAAAGCCGGGATCGGTAGAATTTAAATATGCAAATATACCCGAAGAGAAAAGATTAAAAGTGTCCGATTATTCCAATTTAATCGCACAAAAATTTGCAGAGAAAGGGTACCCCGCAACAACACAAATAACAATTGGGCAGGATATGCACAGAGATGGATATTACAAACAGATTGCAATAGACGTTGGCAATAAAACTTTAAGCTATGCCGTTGATCAAAGCAAAGGAGAGGCGAATTATGATAAATTGTTAAGAACTGCATTGGATAATTTGCCTGAAGCGAATATGCATACTTTCCAGGAATATAAAGAGGCTATGGATAAAGTTAAAAAATTTCCAAAAGAAATAGACACTCCGTTTAATAGGCAATTATTGGCATATATTTTGCAAAAGAATGGCTATAAGCCGGATACACGTATTGAGATTGAGTATGAGTCAATAGAAGGTAATGAAGCATATAAAATACGTATTGTATTGAATGATAACGAAAAAATTTATGAAGGAACCGGATATGTTATGTCAAGCGCATTTAACAAAGCGTTAATGGATCTTAATCTTAATGATAAGCCATATTTGGCGGCAGAATCTTTCAATAATCCGGAGTATTCCACATCAGTAGAGATGTCACATTCAAGATATGAAAATGGAAAGGATGAAGCCGACAATTCTTTTGATAAGTCCGTTGAAAAGGATATTCAGGCAAAAGTATTAAGAGAGATGAGCAGAAAAGGTTATCCGAAATTATCTTTTGTTAATATACGCACTGTAGAGGATGGCGTGGCTCATTTTGTGCTTATAAAAATAAACGCCACGGAGTGGGAGAAGGGCTGGGGGAATACTTGGGAAACTGCAACGAGAGAGGCTTTAAATGGAATTCGCGAATATAAAGAAGAGATGTAGATATTCAATATACCTCCCCTAAATAGCACCCCTCGCAATAAACCTTTTCCGGTCTGCTATTCGCGTAAACCGATTTAATCGCAGTGCCGCATTTATCGCATTTTCGCTCATATAAATTTCGAGAGCTTCTTTGATGCATTCTTGATTGATGCCTGCAATCAAAGCAATTTCGGGGGATTGGAAGATTGAATTTTCGATAAAAAAGCAGTTCATGCGGAACAATTTTGTAATTTTTTCCACATTTTTCACACGCAAGGATTTCTTTTGTAATCGAATCCGGAACATCATTTATTTTATCCGGCACTTCAAAAACCTGCGGAAGATAATCTTTTGGATTCGGTTCTTTCCACGAAAAACCTTGATTTAAAGCCTCTTCACGCGTTAAAGGGTAATAATCAAAAACAACAGCTTCGTTATATGCAAAAGGGGAAAGTTCGGCAGGGAAAAACTCTCCATATTCTTTTCGCGCTTTCATATCTTCAATAATTTTCTTTTTTAGCGCCAAATATTCGGCCTTTTCATATTGTTTATTTAAAATGCAGTTTGAATCCTTGTGCCTGAGTCCATAACACCCAAATAAATCCTTTGAATGATGGCACGATTCCGAGTATTCAACGTTTACGCACGTCCACGAAGTTGATGTGAATTTTACATTATAAGAATTCACGCAACCCGCGCTTATTCCTTCATAATTCAGCTCTGCCGGCCATCCGCAAAAAGTCGAATCCATGGCATCTTTAAGCTCATTGCACGATTCCAAATATGCACCTTCATAAATATCTTTCACGTTAAATCCAAATCGAACATCTTTGCTATTTATAATGTGATCGCCAAATGAATTTTCCGAATTAACAATAAAAAGTGCGCGCCTTGGATATTCAAGTAAAAATTTTTTAAATTTTTCTTTAACCTCAGAAAGCCCTTTGTTTGAGCCAAAATCAAATTTTGCTTTTTCAATTTTATATTCTTCAGGCGTGTATTTTTTATTAAAAATATAATTCTTTTTATTTCGAAGCCCGGTTGAAAACATGCAATCCTGACAACTTTTGCAGTCGTATAAAAAATAAGAATCAGTGCAATTTTCGCAGTCCTGTGAGAAAAAAAGCCCATAGCCATCATTGCAATCAACGCATTCATATAAATATTTTCCTCGATCGGTTTGTGTGCAATCAACGCAAGAAAGTCCGTTATGCATTCTCCAGCCATAATATGAGTCCTCGGATTCATGGCATCCAAAAGCCAAATAACAGTTCTTGGAATAATTTGTATAATTTGCATATTCGCTATTTTCGCAGTAACTGATGACGATTCCAAGATGCGGAACTTTATTAAAAAGAGATTTTAGTTGTTCAAAAAATGGCAAATTCGGATCATATTTCGCGGCATATTTTCTCGCATCCCATTCATGGCTCCACCAGCAGTCATAGCAATAAACCGGAAATCCGGCATTTTTATCATAAATCGCCA
>JBAYGM010000035.1:0-9210 GCA_041666705.1 Candidatus Altimarinota bacterium
AACACGTTCACGCGTAACTTGAAATTCATCCAAATCACCAATGGCTTGAAGTGTCATCGGGTCTTCTGACAAAATTCTTTGCATTAATATGTAATGTTCCAAATCCGTTAATCCATCTATCAAAACACTTATCTGATCTCTTAATGCGCTGTTGTCCAGCACTTCTGCCAATACCGCCTCGTTATCCACTCCATCACTTACTCCATCTCCGAAGGATTCTTTCTCATCTCCATCGCCATGACTTGCATGATCATCCAAAGATAGCTCTCTTTGCGCCATTCCTCTTTTACTCATAAGTACGTCGACTGTAATGCCAGCGGCTTGATCGGCAGGGCTTATTTCTTCTGACATATCAATTTCCTGCCCGTTAGCTAACATTTCCAAAAGTGGCGCTAATTTCCCGGATCTTAATCTTCTCAATATTTTAACGTCCAAATCGCCGGTTGGCATTTTCATCAAACGGCAATTCTTTCTTAAAAAAGCTTCTATAAAAGCTCTTACCTTATATTTTGCGTATGTTGACAGTCTAAACCCTCGTTCTGGTTCGAATTTTTCAATAGCCCTCATGAGCCCGATGCTCCCTTCTTGAATCAAATCTAAAATTGAAGCTCCCGTGCTTGCATATGTGAATGCGATAGCTATAACAAAGCGTAAATTTGCTTTTATAAGTAATTCTCTGTCTTGCAAGCTGCCCGTTTCTTGAAATCTTTTTGCAACTTTATATTCGTCTTCGCGCGACATTGGCGGACATTTTGCAATCTCGCTTACATATATTTCGAATGCTTTGCTGCTTACTGTTTCTAAACCGGATTTCATTATTTTTAAATGTGAATTATTTTATACTGATGCATAATCGCCATAACCTGCAGCCGTGAGATGTTGTCTCATTTTTTTCTTTACGGCGTTTTCGATTTGTCGAACGCGCTCATGCGAAAGATCAATTTTGTTACCGACCTCTTCTTGCGTAGGACGATCTTCTTTATCGGGCTGAATCCTATCTGTGAACACAGTCAATTCATTATCATTTAAACCTATTGTTGCCGCTTCCAATGCTCGCCTTATACCATCACGGTCTGCTTCTAAAATTAACGCAGCTTCGTCTTCAAAACCACCGCTTATCATGTCTCCCAATGTGCCCATATCGCTTCCATCGCTACTAGACATCGGACGATCAAATGACCATTCTCTCTCTACCATCCGTCTTGCTGCCAACAACTCTCCCGACGTGACTTCACCAAATGCTTCACGCAATTCCGCTGCGTCTATTTCGTGACCTTCTTCAATTAAATCAAGCAGTCCCTTAACTTTTCCCGTCATTAATTTTCCAAATATTTTGCGCGTTTTACTGCCACCTACGACCTTTATTAATCTATAATTTTTTTGAACATATTCTTGAATTGCGGCTCTAATCCACCAAACCGCATAAGAAATCAACCTCAGCCCGCGATCAGGTTCGAACTTTCCAAGAGCTTTAATGAGTCCAATGTTACCTTCTTGGATAAGATCAAGAATAGGTATGCCGTAAGACTTATATTCATTTGCTACTTTAACTACAAAACGAAGATTGGCATTTATGAGTTTTTGGCGAAGCCCCGGGTCTTGTGTTTCAACATATTGTTTTGCCATTTCTTGCTCGTCTTTACGGGATAACAATGGATACCTTACGACATCTCGCATGTAAAGATCTTCAGCCTTAAGATCGTCTCGATATGTTAACTTCGATGTTTTATTTTCCATAGATAAATAGTAAAACATAGAAAATATGTTTAGTCAAGAGCTAATACATAATCAGCGTATGGATGAAATGTGCGTCTTTAATTACTCGGCCTTTTTTGGACCGCGAACTATGGATGCTGCTGTTTGACCACCTTGGCCGAAAATTCTTTTAATACTTGCCCATGCGCGTCCGAACCAACCTGTAGGTTGTGAAACCGGGGCTTCGGATGAAGCTTCCGGAGTTGAAGGTGTGATTGGAGTTGGGACTTCTGCTGAATCTGTAGCCTGAAGAGCGGCGCCTGCTTTTGATTCTTCTTTTGCAGCTTGTAAATCAGGCTTTGGCGCAAGAGTTGTTTCTGCGCCACCATCAACGGTGCCAGCCTTTAAAAGGGCCTTTCTTGCCGCCAAGGAAGTCTCTGCGGCTTCGCCTGTTAAAGCCGGTTGCGTTGTTTCCGGAGCTGCAAGCTCATGCCGAGCTTCAGCTGTAGCTGGAGCTTGAAGTTGATCAGCTGTTGTTTCAGTTGCTGGTTCCTCTAGTCGTGGGATTGTTCCTGCTTGTGCCATATTTTTTTGTTTTTAATACTATATTATCTCATAGAATAGCGGAAAAATCAAGATTGAAAGATGGAAAAGTCAATAATTTTCGTCTATAATTAATAAATAATGGAAATTAACACTTTTTTTACAGAATGGTCGCCTGAAATGGCTTATATATTAGGATTTTTCGCTGCGGATGGGTCAATGTATGTAAATCCAAGAATATCAAAGTATATTGTTTTTTATTCCACCGACAAAGAGATTCTTTGGAAAATGAAATCAATACTATGCGTTAAACAAAAAATAGGAATTTTAAAACGCGATCCCATAAAATACCCGAATTGGAAATTATGTTATAGACTTCAAATAGGCGATAAATCGTTATTTGATATATTTTTAAAACTTGGTTTCACTCCAAATAAAAGTAAAAGCCTAAAGTATCCAAATGTGCCTAAAAAATATATTAAAGATTTTATCAGGGGATATTTTGATGGTGACGGATTCTCGTGCTTTTCTAGATATCATCGGAAAGACAGAAACTCAACTGGGAAAATAATATCTTCAGGATTTGTTTGCGGAAATAAAGATTTTCTATTATCGATTAAAAGCGCTTTAGAAGCCTCTGCAAATATATGCGGTGGTACGCTTTGTTCGCATGCAAGAGCATATAATCTAACATTCTCAATAAAAAATAGTGCAAAACTTTTTAACTTTATGTATAATGGCGTAGCTCCAAGACTTTATCTGTCTAGAAAGAGACTTGAATTCGAAAGAAATCTGAAAAAATATTGGAGCTAAAAACTTGGGGTCGTAGCTTAGCCCGGTTTAAAGCGCCTCCCTGTCACGGAGGAGATCGCGGGTCCAAATCCCGTCGGCCCCGCCATTAGCACTACTATTGACAAAGTAGTGTATTTTGTTTAGAATATTGTCTTATTTTAAATAAAATACAAAGTTCAATGGAGACATTGCGAGATATACATGTCACAGACGAAGATATTGCAAGAACTTATCGAGACGGAGTCGAGTTGCTTGAACAATTCCGTGTAGTAAAGAAAATTGCTGAAGGCGGAGGAGGAATGCACGAAGTTGGGATATCTAAAGACGTGCATGGAACATATGAACAAAAACACCGCGCTTATAAAGCTTGGATCACAAGAGGGATTGTTCCGCGACCAGTCAAAAGCGTAAAAAAATTGTATGAAATTGGCGCTTTTCCTACGACTGAAAAGCCGACCGGCACTGATCCTTTGGATGTCATTGTTCATGATACGCTAAAGCCTTTCACTATAGACTGTGATTTATTTCCTCTTTTATCTTTGGTTATGAGCGCAGAGTTCTGGAAAGGAACTTTCACCATTAGGAGTTATGGAAATAATTTTGGGATACGCGGAGATGGCGGAATTCTCCGAGAATGCCTTATAAAAGTTTTAGGTGCTCGCTATCACCACTCTGCAAATGAACGTAACCCAAAACTGGCTTTAAATGCTTCGATTGGCAGACTTATATCTTTACTCGGACAACCTCATAAAAAACATGCATCCGATGAATATCCTGTGCCAAGGCCTATTGAATTAGCTTTAAATACTTTGAATTCTGATGATGCATCTCCTTCTGAAAAACTTGCGGCACGCACAATAGTTGAAGGTTTTGCTTTAACTCTTTTTAATTCTGACAAATGTTCTTTTAGCAAAACCCGCGGATATTCTATTGGTCTCAATACCATCCCTCATCCGGAATTAATGGCTCAAAGACACGATCTTATAGTTGCCGCTCTAAAACATGGCGCTTGCATTGATCATGTCACAACAAGCGGTTCAAGAATAATTAAACTTCCTGATTTAGTGGAAGACGACATAAGAGCGTTTAGAACAAGGCTTGAAAAAATAGTTGCGGGCTTTATGGAATAGAGATTTTAAAAAACCCTTCAGAATTACCGGAAGGGTTGTGGTTCGTATAGCCTTGTGACATTGTCTACGGTTTACACTCGCAATTTCCTCCTGGCTATATCTACGACCAAAGTAATTGTATCACACAATTAATAAAATGCAAGCTTTTTATGATATAATTATTTTATGGAAAGAAATCTTTTTTATTATGCGAAAACGGATGTGAAGCGGATTTTTCGCGATATGGATGCAAAAGAAAAAGGGCTTACACATGAGGAAGCCAAAAAAAGACTTAAGGTTTTTGGATTAAATTCTGTGGCGGAAGAAAAAAAGTCCGGAGTGATAATTGAGTTCTTGAGTCACTTTAAAAATCCGTTAATTTTGATTTTGATTGTTGCGGCCGGATTGAGTTTTATTTTTCGAGAAGTTGTTAATGGAATTATTATTTTTGGACTTGTTTTGGTTGGAGTTGTTTTGGATTTTATACAGGAACATAGCGCAGGAAAAGCGGCTGAAAAGCTCAAAGAGATGCTAAAATCGACATGTGCGGCTGAAAGAGACGGGAGAGTCGCAGAAATTGATTTTAAATTTGTTGTGCCGGGTGATATTTTGCATTTTTCTGCAGGAGATATTATTCCCGCGGACTGCAGAATTATTGAATCAAAAGATTTATTTACGGATCAATCGACATTAACGGGAGAAAGTTATCCTGCTGCAAAACATGCGGCCTTAATGGGCGGAAAAGCTGAATCTTTGAGCGATCTTGAAAATATAGTTTTTGCGGGAACGAGCGTTATTTCCGGAACTGCGAAGGCGATTGTTGTTCTGACCGGAAAAAATACGGAATTTGGGAAAATCGCAGAATCAAGCGTAAAAGTCGAAGAAGAAAGTGATTTTGATAAAGGAATAAAGCAGTTTGGATACTTGATAATGAAGGCAACTCTTTTTATTGTAATTTTTGTTTTCTTTTTTAATGCATTTTTTAAACATGAATGGTTGCAAAGTTTTTTGTTCGCAATTTCTATTGCGGTTGGATTGACGCCGGAACTTTTGCCGATGATTATGTCGATTAATATGTCGAAGGGCTCAATGCAAATGAGTAAACATGGGGTTATTGTTAAAAAATTAACTGCGATTCCGAATTTTGGAAGCATGGATATTCTTTGCACGGATAAAACAGGAACGCTTACAGAAGGGCACATTACCTTGATTAAACACATTGATTTGAAAGGAAATGATAATGAGGAGGTTTTTCTGTATTCATATTTAAATAGCCATTTTCAAACGGGGCTTAAAAATCCGATGGATCATGCGATCCTTGAACATCAACATGAAGATGTTAAAAATTATAAAAAAATTGATGAGATTCCGTTTGATTTTATTCGCAAGAGAATGTCGATTGTTGTGGAAACGGGCGGAAAGCAGATTCTTATAACAAAAGGTTCGCCTGAAGACGTGTTTAAAGCTTGCGCGAATGTGTCCGGCAAAAGCGTAAAACAGGTAAATGAAGACGCAATTTATAAAGAGTATTTAGATTTAAGTAAGGATGGATTTCGAGTGCTTGCAATTGCCATTAGAGAAATTGATAAAAATAAAAAAGTTTACGAGCCGGAAGATGAAAAAGATTTGAATTTGATTGGGTTTGCAGCGTTTTTGGATCCACCAAAAAAGAGCGCGGAAGAAGCGCTTAAACATCTTGAAAAAGCCGGCATAGAAGTGAAAATTATTACCGGTGATAATGAACTTGTAACTGAGAAAATTTGCAGTGAAATTGATTTGCCGATTAAGGGAATTTTGCTTGGAAAAGATATTGAAAAAATGAGCGATGCGGAGCTTCAAATTCGCGTTAATAAAACAACTATTTTTGCAAGATGTGCCCCTGAAGAAAAGAATCGAATAATCCGTGTTTTGCGCTTGAATGGGCATACTGTTGGATATATTGGAGATGGAATAAACGATGCGCCGTCGCTGAAAACCGCGGATGTTGGAATTTCGGTTAGCAATGCGACTGATATTGCAAAGGAATCTGCGGATATTATTCTCACGCGACCAAGTTTGGATGATTTGATAAATGGCGTTATTGAGGGAAGAAAAACGTTTGGGAATACGATTAAATATATTATGATGGGCGTCAGTTCCAATTTTGGAAATATGTTTAGCGTGATTGGCGCGGTGATGTTTGTGCCGTTTTTGCCGATGTTGCCGGTGCAAATTCTGTTGAATAATTTTATTTATGATTTTTCACAGATAACAATTCCAAGCGACAATGTTGACGCGGAGTTCATCAAGAAGCCAAAAAAATGGAACATAAAATTTATAAAAAAATTCATGCTGATCTTCGGGCCGATAAGTTCGCTGTTTGATTTTGCGACTTTCTTTTTGCTTTATAAAATTTTTGAAAGTTCTGCGGGTGCTTTTCAAACGGGCTGGTTTATTGAATCTCTAGCCACACAGACGCTTGTTATACATGTAATAAGGAGCAAGAAGTTGTCTTTTATAAAATCACGGGCAAGCTTGGCTTTGACGTTGACGACTATTAGCGCAGTCGCGCTAGGCTGGATTTTGCCTTATACGCCAATTGGAACGCTGTTTGGACTTGTTCCTCTGCCACCGAAAATTTTGATTAGTATTGCGGCGCTTGTTGTTATTTACCTAGTTGTTGTTGAATTTGGAAAATGGCTTTTCTATAAAAAATATGACTTCTAAAAAGAAATTTACCGGTGGATTTTTGAGCGAGATTTTAATTGTTTTTTGCGCGATAATTTTGGTTTTTTTATACGGATGCAGTGCGCGAAATTTTGTAACTTTTCATACTGAAAAAGGGGACTTGAAAGTGAATGTGGAAATTGCGAATACGGATATCGAACGTGCACAGGGGCTTATGTATCGCAAAATGCTCGAAAAAGACAGCGGTATGTTATTTGCTTTCGAGGAAGATGCGCTTCGCGCGTTTTGGATGAAAAATACACTTATTCCTCTTGATATGATTTTCGTTTCTGCGGATAAGAAAATTGTTTCGATAATTGGAAATGCCGAGCCGTGTAAAAACGCTGGAGATGCGGATGGCGCAAAATGCAAAACTTATGATTCTTTAAAACCGGCAAAATACGTGATTGAAATTGCTGGCGGAGAAGCTGAGAACCATGGGATAAAGCCTGGAGGCAGTATCGACCTGAAATAAGCCTGACGGCAAAACGAGCGGTAAAATCTTTCGTCAAGTTTGTTTAACAAAAGCCATTTCTAAATGCCTCTCTCTTGTCACGTGGCAAGCGTAAATTCAAATTTTATCACAATCGATGTGTTGTAATTTAAACTCCTTTAACCCCTGCATTTTGCATATATTCAAGCAAGCTTTTCACAAAATCTCCAACAACAGGAACGAGCTGAATTTGAGAAAGAATGAAAATAAAAAGCGCAACTATAACCGTAGCCCCAAGGATGCTTCCAAAACCAAACGCAAGCCCTTTAACGAGTGAAATTACTGCGGCTTTCCAAGGCTTGTTAAATGATGAATTTGCCTCTGTATAAACCAAATTGCCAACTTGTACCGTTAAACCGTCTACGCTTCTTGCGAGATCTCTTTGTATGGTTTTTTCGTCCATGGTGAGGGGTTTTATTTTTTTATATTAATCCGCCAATTGAACAATGATTTTTTCTTTTGGAAAAACATCGTCGATATTGGCTTGAATGCCATATGCAAGCGTCATAAGGCCGTATGGGCAAGAACCACATGCGCCCGTTAATTGCACTGTTAAAATTTTGCCTTTTAGTCCAATAATTTTAACGCCACCGCCATCCGCTGCGAGCATTGGAGTTATGCGCTCTGCAAAAACTTTTTTAATTTTCCTGAGGAGGTCGGAAGAATTGACCGGTTTTTTGACCAATTTTTTTGCTACGGGTTTTAAACTTTTTTTGATAGGTTTTTTCATCAATTTCATGTTAAATTACAAGCGTGAAAATATCAACGAGAAAAGGAGACAAGGGCAAAACTCGACTTGGTGACGGCAATGAGGTTTTTAAGGATGCGAAAATTATTGAAACGCTTGGTGAAATTGATGAATTTAATTCAAGACTTGGTGAAATCATTGCGCTTAATAAATGGCTTAAGAAAGAGGGGATTTTGAGCAAGGTTCAGAAAGAAATGCTTGTTGCGGGAGCCGAAATTGCGGGATTTAAAGGAAGCAAAAAAATTAGCGCGCAAGATCTAAAATTTCTTGAAAACGAAATTGAAAAACTTGAAAAAAAATTACCGGAATTAAAAAACTTTATAATCCCGGGAGGAAATGTTGTTTCGGCAAAGCTTCATGTTGCACGAACTCTTTGCAGAAAAATCGAGAGAAGAATTGTTGCGATTGAAAAGAAAAAATTGGCACGTGAAAAACGTAAATCAGCGATAAACAAAAACCTGATTCCGTATTTTAATCGATTGAGCGATCTTATTTTCCTTCTTGCTCGGAAGTCGAACCTGCCACGGGGCTAGGCGGGAGAACTACAAATGTACAATGTGCACCTTCTTTTGACGTTATCTCGGAATGCAAGCCTCCTAAATAATAATCGAAAACACGATCACATCTATCATTTGTTTCTCTGGTTATTCTTGTACATTTATTGTCCGACCCTAAAAATTCACAAACCGGACGAGTACGTCCACTATCAAAATGCTGAAGATCAACGTCCATATCGTCTAAATCTAACTCTTTACCTCTTACATCAACCAATCCTATTCTCGCTAAATTGATCGGAAGCGTTCCGTAACCATATACTTTTTTAATCTCTAATTTTCCATGACCGTCGCATTTATGATGCTCTGTAACTTTAACTAATGTTTCCATAGTATTTTATTTATAGTAAATTGATTTAATGCACCTCATTTCCGGCGCGAAGCTCTTAGCGTTGCCACAAACACTTTGCTCCTGCATATTTTAAAGCATCTCCTTTTTCTACATCTCCACACGCAACTCTCGCGGCATTCCTACAAGCCTCCGATGACGCCTCTCTGATTTTGTCGCAGACTTCATGACGATCGTCAAGGAATTCACAAACGGGCCCCGTTGTGCCATCATCAAAATAT
>JBAYGM010000036.1:0-9209 GCA_041666705.1 Candidatus Altimarinota bacterium
TTTAACGAATGTGATTCCGGAATAACAAGAATTGATACTTTGCTTGGAGAATTAACGCAAGCTGCAAAAGATTTAAATGCAAAATGTCCTGGTAATTATGCTTTAAAAACTTTGCCTTATGCCGGTCCTCCGGCTGTTGCTCCAAGCCCTGATAACCTTAATTATTTGATTTGGAGAGAAGATCAGGCTATGGCCAATGCTATGAATATGATGGCGCCTATTCCGGCTCCAGTTGGAGTCCCGGGAGCAATGGCAACTCCTCCGGCACCCGCTACTGTTACGGCAGCAACCAACGCTTACAATACTGCTGACGGAAAACGCAGGGGATACATTGAACAACTGACTCAGCTAACTCAACTTAAATCTGCACTTGATAGCAAAAGGGTTGAATTGATTGCGGCTGTAAATAACCCTGCTTTTAATACTGCGGGGACAGCACCTGCTGAAGCTGCGGCATTCCTTGCTCAAATTGATACAATTGTTCCTGTTGTCGGCGATGAAATTGAAGTGGCACAAGTCACAAACGTTAAAAATCATTTGATGGCCGGACAATTAAAGACACAATTTA
Organism: Candidatus Altimarinota bacterium; assembly: GCA_041666705.1. Lineage (GTDB taxonomy): Bacteria > Patescibacteriota > Gracilibacteria > UBA1369 > UBA12463 > UBA12463. The sequence goes on from JBAYGM010000036.1 coordinate 569, forward strand.
GCGCTACAAATCTTGCCTCGGCTCTACAAAATCGCAAAGACACTCTTCAAAAAGATAAAGAAAAAAGAGAAAAAGAATTTGATGAAGCAAAAGAAGTTCGCGGAAACAAGTTTACTCCTCAAGAACTTACTTATAGATTATTCCAACAATATTTCACACATAAACAAGAAAATGGTGGATTCCTTAATAATGATATTCCTGATACATGGATTAATAATGACATGTTCAGAAACAATGTTAGACAAAGAGCTCTTTTGGCTACGAGATTCGCAACTTCCGAAGCAAAAGACCAATCCGTATTTCAATCAAATAAAAAACTTGCCGAACATACTCATAATCAAAGAAGCAGATTTTCAAGATTCATGGCTGGCGCAAGATCTTCATGGCTTGGAAATAAAATAGCAATGACATTCGGCAGACCGGAAGAAGTTTCATTTAAAGAAGCGATGACCCGCATGAGAACTGTTGAAACCGATGGGAAAAGAATTTTTGCAGGACTTGATCTCAATTTCAAACCAATGTTAACACGTGGCGATTTTAAAAAAGCGCTAGCAAATAAAAAAGTGTCTCTTGATGATTTGCCAAAACTTGCCGCATATCTTGAAGAACTTTTGAAAGGAAGTGATAAGGTTACGGTTAGATCAAGAGATGCCGAACAGATATATAGGACTATAAGGAATTTAAGAATTGTAAGACAAATGGAATTGCATGAAAAATTTCTTAAAGAGCTTGATAGAACTCCGGGCGACTTTAATAAGAAACTTTCTAATTTGTGGAAAACCGAATGGGAATCTGAAAAGACTCTTGATTGGGCGGCGGCAGATGAAGCCGCAAAACGCGAATTTATAACGATGCTTGAAAAAGCGCACTTTAGCGCGGAAAAGAAAGCTTTGAGAACTGAACTTATTGATAAATTAAGCAAGGGCGAAATCACAATCGATGATGCAACTACAGCTCTTGATGCGCAAGGATTCAAAGTTAATCGCATGGGCAGTGCCAGACTGTATGCAAGAGCGCGCGCACATGGTGCAAAACTTGCAACCGTTAATGTTGGCAAAGCCGCCGGAAATTATGTCGCAACAACAGCGGCACCGGTTGTGAATGTTGTTAAAAAGGCTCCGGGCGCGGTTCTTACATATGGAGTCGCAAAACCTTTGAAATTCGTAGGATATACTTTACCGGTTGGTGGTGCTAAACTTGTATATAGAAGCTTTAAAAATGTGTTTACAGACCTTGGGTCATCGTTTGCTGAGACGTTTGGAATAAGTTCCAGCGCAAGCGCTCCAAAAGTCGATAAACCTAAAGCTGCTCATTAAACCCCTCAAATATGACAACACAAAATGAAAATAACGAACTAAATGCATTCATCGACAAATTCATCTCGCAAGTTGTTGCAGATCTTAAAATGGACGCAATGACACCGGAATTTGAAAAAGAATTGCGTGAAATGATTCGCGATAGAGTTGAAAAAAGGCTTATCAACATGATTATCAATAATTTGCCTGATGAAGAATTTAATACTGTTATTGATAAATTGGAAAAAGCGGGCATAACTGAGGATGAAGAAGTTCAGATTCTCTCCGAAGCTGTCCTCAAAATTCCTGATTTTGCTGAAAAATTTAAAGCAACTTTAAAGGAATTACATGCCGAACTCACGGAAGATGCCGCAGAGCTTCGAAAAAGAATGAGCGGTGGATAAAGCTTTTGAGTTGATAAACAAGGAAAAATTTGCTATAATATATAGATTAAAACAAAAATAAAAAATGAACTCAACTCCAGGACAACACGGGAGCACGCCTGAACAGCAAAGAGCCAGGTTAAATCCGGCTGAAGCTGCGTCAAGAACGCGCGGTGATGTTGTTGGCGATTCCAGACAGGAATTGTCCAAGCTTGTTGATCAAATGGACGATGGCGTAAAACTTGAAGCTTTGAAAATGAGCGATATTCGATGTCATGAATGGATTTCAGGCGTTGACGATGTGAATAGCGCAAATAAAGAAGCGGCTTTAAAACAAATTGAACAATATTTACCAAATACTCCGGGACGCAGAGCTCTTCTTTCCGGACTTAGAGCTTCAAAATCAAGCGAACAATATAAGGAAGCTCGCAGAGCTTTGGAAAAAATCGTTGATAATATTGATAAAAGAGCACAGCACTTTGAAGAATCCAAAACACAGCTTGAAGCCGTTAAAGAAGATCGTGCACTTGGTGGTATTGGCGGTATAGCCGATACTGTCATGAATAATTTCAAGCGCGGAAGCGGACTTGAAAAAGTCGCATCGCTTGCAGCGGTCGGTTTTCTTGGATATTTCATGGTTAAGTGGTGGGGAACAAAAAGTGGAAAAGTTATTCTTGGAACAGCTGGTGGCTTGCTTGCTGTAAATGTCCTCACGAGACTCGCAACCGGAAAATCAGCGCTGGAACACCTTGGCTTATTTCAGTCAAAAGAAGCGCTTTCACCTGAAATAAGAAGACTTGCCGAGAAATCAAAAATCGCAGACAACCCTCAAAAATTAAAAGCTCTCTCAAAAATGGGAGATATGGATATGGCAACTGCGTATGGTTACTATGAAAGCGTTAGGCCGGGTTCATCAATTCCACCGGAAAATTTCGGTATCTATGATGGCTCAATAACAGGTACGGAAGCTTGGACAATTATTCACGAAATGGTTGAAAGAGCTGGCGGCGACCAAAAATTTAAAGAAAAATTTATAAACGGCAAAGGAGAATGGACTGTTTTTAAAGCTGCCATGGTCTTGTTTGAAAAAGAAGGCAAAAGAGAAATTCTTGCATCAGATCCAGCTTCACAAAATAAAGTTAGAAATGATCTACGCAATATATTCAAAGGAGCGGAAATGAACCCTGAGATGCCAAGTGAAAATAAAATGGATTTATTTGTCATGGGCTATCCGATTGAATATTCATTCGCGGAACTTGGTAAAAAAGATGGCGAAAATCCCGAATACACTTTAATTATTCAGCCTTCAGGAAAGCGCGTCAAAATTGCGCTTAAAGATACGCCTCAAATGCGCGCAGATAAAATCTCGCAATTAAAATCTTATATTACTGAAGCCATAAAAGCTTCACTTCCAAGCGACATCCGAAATTGCAATCTTGAATATATTAACAGTGAATGGGTGATGCGAGATGCAACAGTTGCCGGCACAAGAACGACTTTGAAATTTGAATTTGATCAAGAAAAAACCGAACCTCCATATAAAGTTAGAATTCTTGGAGCGGGCGGCGGCGTTGTTCGAGAATATTTAACAAGTGGTGGCGATGCATCGATTTCAGTTGATGAATTAAAACGCTCACAGCTTGCTGAAAATATTAAATCACATTTGCCTGCGTTCAATGGCTTAAATGTGCAGATTTTAAGCTCAACCCCAAATCCAAGCGATACAAGCTGGGATTATGTTAAAGGCACGGTTGAAGGACTTGAATTTGGAATGGCAGTTAAAGGAAATGATTATGCTCTTTATCGACCACTTAGTATTCTTCATAATGATAAATTCGTTGAAGCAAAGGCGAAACAAGCAAAAGAAACGCTTCAAAATAGCGCAAGCAATTTGTCGCTTAGAATTGATGACGTTGAAGAAAGATTGCTAAGAGTTACGGCTCTTTATAAGGGTGCGAGCGGAAGTGTTCGTGAAAATTTATGGAAAGCATCCGTTCAAGCAAAGCATGACGAAATTGTTAAAGCTTATGCGATTAAACTCAGAGAAGCTTCGACACCGGCCGATGCTGAAAGAATTTGGCAAGCAACGGTTGCAAGATCAAAAATTGAAATGGATACAATGTATCAAGGTTTGAATAAAGATGTTTTGGATGAAAAGAAATATAAAGACGAAGATTTTGACGCAGCTTTGAATCGACTTGATGTGATTGGCTATAATTCCCCTGAATTAAAAACTATGATGCTTCGACTTTTCGAAAAAGTTCGCGAATTTGATTATGAGGGATTGGATAAAAGCGATATTGGCACACTTGCGACACAAATATATGGTGCTGTCCGTGAAGGCATTAATCCTTATACAGCTGAACTTGCGACCGAAACGGCTCTTACGCCACATCAGCAAGCTTATGTTAAATATCTTGAAGGCGCTGTCACGGCAAAACTTGGTGATATCAAATTAAAAAGCACCGGCTGGTTGAAGAAAACCGTTGATGCTGAAAATTTACCTCTTGGAGCGCACGAATGGAATATCAAGCATTTTGCGGTTTGGTCAGCGGAAAATCCAACAGCGGTGGTATAGGAAATTTCTAAGTTAAACTTGGGCCGGCCCGAAAAAATGTTACGGAATTTTTAATTTATTTTACGATATAAAAATCCGTCACGTGACGGATTTTATCTTCAATATTTGCATAATCCCCTTCTTTTGTTATAATGGCTTCCTTTTACAAAAACTATGGGAAGCTATAAATCATTTTTTGCAGCACTAATTATATTTGTTATTAGTTTGAATTTGATCCCAAGGCCTGCGGTGTACGAACTTTCGCATGAAGTGGCCGAAACTCAAAAAGGGTCTGCTTATTCACAAAATTTAACGATTGTAAGCGATGCTAATTTGGATGAATGTAAAAATTTGGTTCAAAATACACTCAATTCTTTGCCTCAAAATCAATCCTCTGCCCTGAAAAAAATAAGCTTAATCGGCTCAAAAATGGATCGTCGCGGGTATGGCGGATATGGCGAGATTTCTTTGCAGTGCAGTGATCTTCCAGATTCGGAAATTATTGGTGTTTTTACGCATGAAATAGGGCACGTTGTGGATGATTCAAGCAATAATGTTTTTTATAAAATAAATTGGATCGATAGTTCGCGTAAACTTCGCGGAAGCAACAAAATGGATTTTGTTACCGGCTATGCAATGACGGATGCTTTTGAAGATTTTGCGGAAAGTTATACGATGTATATTTTGCACGGAAATTCTTTTAGAAATATGGCTGATGGCAACGAAAAAATAAAAGAAAAATATTATTTTATGAAAGATGATATTTTTAATGGAGTTGAGTTTTTTGGCTATGATAAGCCGTTAGATCAAGGTGCTCGAGTTTACGATTCGACGAGGATTTAGCTTTTTATAAATTTCCCCTTGCAAATCTTTTATTTATATATTAAAGTACTTGTTGTCTTTCCTTTTGTGTTATTAGGATATTTAGGCTTTATGGCTTTTCTAGGGCTAAAGGGCGTGGATACTCCTAAAACACTAGAAACTCTCCTCCAAGCGGGGAGAGTTTTTAAATATAAGAACAAAGGACCATCGGGTCCTTTTTTCTTCCTTTTTTCTCCTGGCTGAGTTCGGTAAAAAAGTCGTCGCCCAGCTCGCAAATTTTTGCAGCGTCTTTTACTTCAAGACTAACTGCAAAATTTGCTACGCTTTAGCTTTGGACTTTTCACCTCACGCTTTTATATTTTTATAGCGCATTGATTTATTAAAGCTTTTATCATATTATTTTCAGGCATGGTGACCGTAGCTCAGTTGGCAGAGCATCTCGCTGTGGCCGAGAGGGTCAAGGGTTCAAGCCCCTTCGGTCACCCCAGCAACTCCCGCGCCTCATTCCATATCGGTAAATACCACCAACCTTCCGGAATAGCTTTGTGAAGCTTCATTCCAAGAACCCCAGCATGTAATAAGGTTGAGATGCGGCTTTCCGTCGTTAGAAACAAAAATACCCGAAGTATCTGCGTTTAGATTATATCTTCGGCTTTCTCGCACGACAAAAGTAATAGTCGCGCCTTTATTGTCTTCGACGTATAATTTATCGCCTTTGCTTAATTTATATAAATCATCAAATGCGGCGGCGGCCCCATCTTTCCATCCAAAGTGTCCGGCAATAACAGCGCTACCCTTTTCTCCGGGACGCGTACCAAATTTAAACCAAGCTACGTTGTACGGATTTATCGGCACGTCCATTGTTCCATCAGAGCTGAGACCTACTTCCTCGACGTCAGAATACACGTTAATCCTTGGAATCTTGAGACGCAATAGCGGTTTAAGACTCACCTGCTCTTGTGCCTGTGCTCGCTTTGGAATAGCGACAATATTTTTATAAACGTAATAAAAAATAGGCGCTGCAAAAATCATCAATACCGCAAGAACGATTATTAGAAGTTTCCGTCTTGATAAAAATTTTAATTGCATAAATTCCTCAAATGACTAAATTTTGCGTTTTTTTAGAACCAAGACAAGCGATGTCGGAATCAATATTAGTGCGACGACTAATAAGGCAATTTCCCATGAAACGCTTTTTTCTTTAGGAGGAAAACCGGTGCTTGGAAATGCCGGAGCGACAGCCGTTATAACAGGAGCAGTGGCAACATCAGGAGCGATCTCAATTACCGGAATGGCCGTTGCAACAGGATTCTGAACAACCGCAGCGACTACGCCTATATCATCATTTGTAATCGTGCATGTTTTGTTGTCTCCCCAGGCAAGATTCAAGCGCCCATCAACATTACAATCGCCTGAAAAGCTTTGAACGTAATGAGAGTCTGCACTTTCGGTAATTGTATATGTAATTGGGACAGGAAAAACATTGATCACACCGGAAATTACAGACATACCGTTAACAAACAACGGGAAATCTGTGATTTTTCTGTTACCACCATCGTCATTAATAACGTTTTTTACAACCCTAATTGTTGCTGCAGCCGGCGGAATAATTGCCGATCCACCGCCAATATCATTATTAGTTATTGTACAGGTTTTATCATAGCCATCGAAAAGCGTTATACTCCCGCTCGAATCACAATCTCCACTGAAGCTTTGAGAATAAGAAGCGTTTGTGTTTTCACTCACTACATATGTATCTGCGGAAAGTGAATAAGTGGTTCCCGGTGAAGAAACCCCGGCCGCAGGACTCCCTAAAACATCAACGCCCAACGCCGTCACTCGTAAATTAAAAGAGGAAGCGGTTGCTGTGCCACCATTGTCGTTCACTACTTGCTTGATAACATTAAGAGTAGCAGGTACGGCTGAACACGTTGGCACAGTAATAGTATCTGTATCGGTCGTAATTGTTCCACCAAACGCCAAGGCTCTCCCTGTCCAGACAGTGCTTGCACCTACGGTAATGCCCGCATCACCGATTATAGTCCCTTCGAATACTGAATTGGCTGCAAATGTCGTAGCTGCCGTTGGAGTCCAAAAAACATCACAAGCTGATGCGCCACCATTTAATAAAACCGATGCGTTAGCCGCTGTTGTAAGTGCGCCACTTATTCTGAAAATATATGTTCCACTGCCCGTTAAAGTAATGCCGCTCGTTCCTATAGAAGCGGCACCGGTAATACAATAAACTCCGGGTGTTAATGGCTGAGGTAAAAGACTAAGATCAGTTGCACCGCTCAAGTTGAAATCACAAGATTCCCCATTTAATGCGCTCAAAGCAATGCTCTGATCTGCGCCTGCAACTGCATATGGAGCACCGGATCCATAGTTGCTATGCGTTCCTGAAGGAGTGACCGCCGGTCCGGTTGTGAACCCAACGTCTCCATTAATCGTTGTTCCCGCTGACGTGTTGGTAAAAGTGCTACCAAGGATGCCATAGGTTTTCGCTGCTCCAAGAACCGGCGTCGTTGCCGCAAATACAGTGACCGGCCCAATGAAACCAAACATCAACGAAACAGCTATCATTACTGCAAATAAAAATTTTGCAATTTTTTTCATATATTCTGATTAATAAAATAATTCGCTTTTCTTAATCTTTCTCAGCCAAATATTCTTCTTCCATCTCATGCCATTTGGCTTGCAAAGCTTTTACAAGGGAGTTTTTTGCATCTATCGCTAACTCTTTCTTTTTAGAATATTCCTCAACTATGTTAGCTGCTAATTCGTTGAAATTGTCTTTAGTTACATCCTCAAGATGACTTAGATTCTTTTTCAGGTTTTTAGCCAGAATTTTAAAATCTTTTTGTAATTCTTCTGTAAGCTCGTGCCCCTCTTTTGTCATGGCAAATCCTATTGCCGCTCCAACCATCAACAGTCCGCCCAAAATAAGTCCTTTTTTGAATTTATTTTCCATAAAAATTTGGTTAAAAATGAATAGCTTTTTACTTTTTATTTTTTTGATTCTACGACTTCTTTAATCGTTTTGACTACAGCCTGAACAAACGGATTGCCATGCTCAAGTTTTGGGAAAACCTTTTTCCCATCCCGTTCTTTTTGCAATAGATTAGCCATTGTTAAAACCTTCAGATGCTGCGATGCCAAAGGCAAAGAAATACCTAGAATTCGCGCAATATCACTAATGGTAAGCTTTGGCTGTTGCGCTAGAACGCGGAACATTCGATAACGATTGACGTCGCTAAGCACTTTAAACGCCTCTGCCATGCTCTTGTCAGACTCACTGAAAATTTCACGATTTTTTTTAAGTTCTTTTTCACTTAGCATAATGTGTTGATTAGGTGGTTAAATGGTTGTTTAATGATTAAACATTATACCACAGCTAACAGTCCGTCAATAGCATCCTCACAATACTTTTTGACCTTTAATCAGTCTAATCAGCACAACGATAACGGCAATTACTAGCAAGAGGTGGATAAACGATCCCAAAACGTGAAAAGCAATAAAGCCAAGTGCCCACAAAATTATTAAGATAAGAGCGATAGTCCACAGCATATGATTTGGTTTTAAAA
>JBAYGM010000037.1:0-9112 GCA_041666705.1 Candidatus Altimarinota bacterium
AAGTACCGAAGGAAAAATTGTTATTAAAAATGCAAAAGGCGAGATTGTCGCCGAGTACGATGAGGCAACGGGAAAATTAACTCCAACAAAAGAAGGATATTATCTTGATATCACTCCAAGCACCGGTGGAATGCCGCCGCTTGTGAATTTGCGAGATAAAGACGGCAATATTTTAATCAGCATTTTCTATATTGCTGATGCAAATACAGACACAAAACTTGATCCTCCAAACATTGAATACACTCAAGAAGGCGTGAAAAATATGGTTGGCGTTCATTCAAAAGATATCAATCTTGATGACGAATTTATATTCAGAAAAATCGCCGGCGATGACCCTATGTGGTTTGGCTCAACTGAAATTATTTATAAAAACAACAATAAGAGAATTGCTTTGATTGATACCCTTGGAAATGTTTATATTCTTGATTCAAGGGCTGGAATGAGGCTTAAGAGCGTGAACCCTAGCGACCCTTATGTACTTGAAATTTTGTTTGACGGCAAAGTTATTGGTGAAGTTTTTGTATCGATAAAACTTCCTGCGCCACTTAATCTTGTTTCAAAAGATATGTTCGCGAAAAACTTTGGCACAAGTGAAATCATGAAAAATCCTGGAAACAAAAATACACCATCGTTCCGAGACATTCCTCTTGATAGTAAATATTCAAACGCTGTCGAAACGCTTAAAAAGCGCGGAATCATCCAAGGATATACAGATAAAACCGGAGAATATTTTAGACCTGAACAAAATATAACGAGAGCTGAATTTACAAAAATGATCCTTAGAATGCTTTGTATTTTCCCGGGAAAAGAGGCGAAGAGCGCTCCTGCAGTATTCAACGATATCCCATTCACAAAATCTTTACCTTGGTATTTTGATTACACAAAGGAAGCGTTCTTGCGAGAACTCATATTTGGTTACCTTGGCGAGCAAGATAGCAGTGGAATGAATCCGTTTAAACCTCAGGCGAATATATCGCTTGCAGAAGCCGTGAAAATTGTTATCGAAGCGCTTTATATGCAAAAAATAATTGACTTTGAAAGACCTGGACTTGAAGCTCCTTGGTATAAACCATATATATTTATGGGACAAGATTTAACGCCGTTCTTGAAAAGCGTTAATGATGTTAATGAAAGCTTCATCATAACAATTGGCCAAGCAAGAGATCCTGAAAAACTTCTTACAAGAGGCGAATTCGCAGAAATTGCGAATAGAGTTATCAAAGTCTATGACTGTTCGAATCTCGACTCAGATAAAGACGGCATGACTGATGTTTGGGAAGCTGATCACGGTTTGAACAACAATTTAAATGACGCAGATGATGATCCGGATAAAGACGGACTTAAAAATATTCAAGAATATCAGAATCAAACAGATCCGTTGAATCCGGATACAGATGGCGACGGACTCAAAGATGGTGAAGAAATATTTACTTACAAAACTTCGCCGATCAATCCGGATACAGATGGCGATATGCTTACTGATGGCGAAGAAGTGCTTAAATACACAACAAACCCATTAAATCCTGATACTGATTTTGGTGGCGTTCCCGATGGAGTTGAAGTTAAGCGCGGCACTAATCCGCTTGATCCTCTCGATGATTTTGGAAAATCAGACAGTAGGTTGCCACCTGGAGTTTATGGAATTTTGGCTGACTGCAATGCTTGCCCATGCCCTGCAACAATCGAACATACTGCACAACTTTTACCTGGCGATATTATTTACGCAACAATAACAAATAAAAAACATGACAAAGTATTTAGCAAGAGTAATGAAATAATTGTAAACCCACAGGCCTTATGAAAAAAATTATTATAACAATCTCGGCAGTCTTAATCATCTCAATATTTGGGCTTAATTATGCGATGAACTTTGCGTTTGCGCAGGACGCGCCGGCGCAAGATCCTGCTCAAGATACTGCCATAACCGATACATGCTTAGTTGGTATGAAAAAATACTTTGATGGCGAAGACGGAGAAAGTGGTGAAAATAAAAAATTCCGCAATGATATTGAAGCCAATTTTAAAAATAAAGCTTCAAACAGCTCGCTTTTGGGACCATCTGTTCAACGTTATGAAAAATACAAACAAGACGCGGCAGCCGCTTATGCCGCATTTGCACCACAAACCGGCGATAATCAAACAATGGCACTTTCCGAACAAAATGAATGTTATTCCGAAATGCAAAGACAAATTCAAGACGCCAGAAAAATCATTATCAATGACGTGAAAATAACAACTTATAAGAAAAAACAAACAATTCTGATTGAAAAATACGATTCAATCTCAGAAAAAATGCGAAAATTAAACATATCCCTTGCTGAATTGAAAGCCTTTTTCATGACATTTAAAGACAAAATCCCGGGATTTATAAAAACATGCATATAAAATTTATGAATAAAAAATACAAAATCATTATCGCCGGACTGATTATAATAGGAGCTATTGCCCTGATAATGCTTTTTGTCCCAAATAAAGCGCAAACTTCCGGCAATGAACCGCCTGTTGATCCTTTGACCGCCCTTGATGCCGCTGATCAAAAAAGCTTTGACAGCTTAAAAGAGGTTTATCACGAATCAATGAATCAATTGTTTAATGAAGCGTTTAGTAGAATAACCGCCGGAAATGCTTTGACTAAAGCCCCTGATGAAACCGATACAAAAGATGAAGCCTGTCTGCCGACAAAAGAACCTCTCAATGTAAGTACATATTGTGTGGCTGTTCGAGCCGCAAAGCTTTACATGGATTATCAGGTCCGACTGGAATATGTAAAAAGCAGCATAGATATTGGACTCTTTAACAATTCGGAAGTTGTTGGCCAAAGCGGTATAGTTGCCGATTTGGCGGCAAAAGGCAAAGCCGTCTTAAAAGAGATCACGGATTCTAAAAAAGCGCTTGATGTGACTGTAAATGCATATAAAGAATTCCAATATGCCTATCCAATGCATAAGGCATATGAAAAAACGTTTAAATTACTTGTTAAATATAGAGATTTGCTTGCTGAAATAAGGGGTCAAGTCGAAGTCTTCCCTTCAAAATTTATCGATGCAACAACCTCAAAGTGTGAATAACACGCCGCGCTAAAGGTGCGGCACATATGAATAAAAGCGTCGCGAAAGCGACACAACATGAAAAAAATATTAATAACATCATTGGTAATCTTGCTCCTCGGAATAAACGTCAGCATCCCTGCATTCGCTGAAGATTCTTCGAGCTTGCCGCTCAGTAATGAAAAATTATTCACAAAAATGCTTAGTGCTGCAGGAATAAATAATCCCGAATATGAATTCAAGATGTCTGATATTTTTGGAAGTGACGAAAAGTCTTATGGCCAAAACTTATATCTCGCGATGTATCAAAAAGTCGCTGTTGAACCCGAACAAACGGCTTTAAATAAAGTCGCTCAGATGAAAGGTTTAAGCGCCGAAGAAGCAAGCGCAGTTCTTAATGGCAGCATTGGACCACTTATTCAGGCTCACCCAAAAATATCACAAGAAGATGCTTTGCACTGGGTTGATCAAATGCAAAAAATTTATCAAAACAGCATTGATACAGCCAGTCTTGGCGCTGAAGCCGAAGCTGAAGTTATGCCAACTGAAATATTCGCGAACAATGATACTTCGGATTCGGGATTTGATCTTGTTGCAGACTTAAACGACATTGAAAAAATTATGTTCATGGAAGTCGGACCAATTGATGTTAATTATAAATATTCTGGTGGACAACCTTCAAAAGATACGCCAAAGCCACAAGACATCGCCCCGGGACCTGAGCCTTCACTTGCGAATCCGCAAGCTGAATCAGGATCCGGAGGTGGAGCTGAACAAATTTCATCCGCTTTAACCGAAGCCGGCGGCATCAAGGCCACGAACACCGTCGCTTCTCCTAAAAAAAGTACGCCAAAAACTAAAATTGGTCCAAAGCCATTTGGTACTTTATACACCCCTGAAGCTGATAAAAACGCTCCGGAGGTAAAGTCGGCCACGGCTGATCAAGTTGCAGGTGATAATGCCTGTCCAAGCGATCCAGCGCTTAATTCGGCAATAGATGACTATGATCAATCTCATGAGTCCACTGAACCAACGCTCTCTTCCGGTAATACAACTAATTCAAGCGCCTCTACCGGTTCAAAAAATGGCGGTAACAGCGGAAACTCCAATGGAACCAACGGGAATGCCGGAAACTCTTCAAATCCCAACTCTCCGGACTCAAATAATCCATCCAACTCCGAATCTGAAGACATATTCACTGTAAAAGATATAGACCCTCTTCCTGCCAAAATTGAAATGGCGCCAGCCGGTCAACGTCAAACTACAGATCTTTGTCCTGATGGCGCATTATTCTGCGTAAAAATTTCTACACACTCTGCAAAATATGGCACTTACACTCCTTCTGATCCATGTATCGCATGTCACATTGAAAAGATGAATGAAGCTATGAAAAAACTAAATTCTCGCAATTTGATGCCGAAAAAAATGACCGGAAACCTCATGGAAGTCGCGAAATGCAAGAAAGGATTCAGCATAAGTAATTTACTTAACATTAATTTAATTACTGTTGCAATGCCGATAAAAACTCCTGAAGGCAAAGAAGATTCATTTGGCAAAAACATCATGGATGAAATTAAATATTTCATTAATAGCTACACGCTATTTAAGGTCGGTGAAGATTTTAATAAAGCCGCTGAAATCGTTGATACTTGGAAGTCTTCTGCCACAACCCAAGAAGATGCTTACTTACAAATTGAACAAATGATTCAGGCTGCAAAAAACCAAGCCGAAGTAAATCTTGAAGTAAATGAGGCGAAAGTTGATAGCTATTCACAAGGCTCGTTCTTCCAGCAACTCACGCGTCAACTCGAACAAATGAATGTATTCTTTGAAAGCTTTAAAACGCTTATTGAAGGAATTACCGACACTTGTGGAGAAGTGGTTAAAAAAGATTATACAAAATAAAAAAATGAAAAAAACCGTTAAAAAAATATTAGCTTTTACACTTATAACCTCTGCTTTGTGCGGACTTATGGTCGTTCGCGATTATGGAAATCCAACTCTCGCGAAAGCTGAAAGCTGTGCCACCATCAATTATTATAATGACTTTGATGTATTTTTGAGCAGCCTTGTCAGCTATGATGATTTCTCGGAATATTTTAAAGATATCTTTAGCAGAAATTCATGCCAAAGAGATGATATTTTCATGCTTGAAACGCAAATACAAAAGCAAACAAAGCTCATCAGACAGGCTTATGAAAATTGTAATCCGGGAATCCTCACCAAACTTAGACCAAAGGTTTATACCCTTCAGGTTGAACTTATGTATCTTCGAAAATTCGCTATAAATAACCCAAATAAAACCGCCGGACAACCTGAGATGATTCCATATGAAACCTATCGTCTTTATACCGATTTATCCAAAGAATTTGTTGTTAATAAAAAGATATATAAACAAGGTGATTTTGACCTTATTTACGACCAAATCGCCACAAAATACGCTACAAAATTAGATGAATATAATAATTGCGTTGATGTTTCATGGAAGGAGTTGACTGAAAAATGGGATGAATTTGTTGCTATGCGCGCAGGCATGACTCCTGCTGTGGATAGAATGAAGCAAAGCATACAGAATAAAGAGAAAAAGATAAATGAAGCACCACCAAAGAGTCGCGCCAACCTACTGGAAAGCTTGTTTGCGATTGGTATAAACGAAGTCGATGCGCCACAAGGCCTCGGAGAAATTATCCAAGAATATCAAAAGAATAAACCAACATTCATGCCGGATATAAATGACCCAAATAAACCCGCTGAAAACGAGCCTAAGACCTCCTCTTCTAACGCCGGCGATGGCTCCAACACAACGGGCGTCACATTTGATAATATTGTAAATCAATACGGCAGTGAAAATGACAGATATGAAAAAGACAAAGAATCTGCTGATATACTCACAAAATATCGCTTTTTATACAGAGATGATGCTGATGAGTCAATAAAGGCTTTAGTTGAAAAAATAGACGACCTTAATAAAACCATCGAAGGCACGTTCCCCGCTGAACAAAACTTCTTCAAATGCGCAAAGGCAATCAAAGCAAAGCAGTGCCAGAATAAGCAATAGTCCTAAGCTACGTTTGAGCCGGACGGCCAAAAACCCTCTGAGGGGTTGAGGGTTTTTATAGCTTTTCTAGGGCTAAAGGTACTAAACTAATTTTTACAGTTTTACTAACCAACTAATTGTCTTTCTTTTGTGGTCTTCCTTTTGTGTTTTGGTTATTTTTTTTGTCGTTACTTTCGGTTTTTCTAGGGCTAAAAGAGATCTAATTTTTTATTTATGAGCATAGCGCAGCATTACACCGAGAATCGCGCCTTTCAACTTATTCTTGAGAATTTCTTTGTAGTTCTGCTGTACAATCGAAGCTGTCATTTCACGAAGCAGAGCTTCTTCACATTCCCATTTGCAATAAGGGCAATTTCGCATATTTGACGAAACTGACTTCCCGCAATTTAAACAATTGACTATCATCTTTTTTGTTTTTTATACTCGCCTGTGAGGCGTGTTACTCAATCACGAAATGATCTTTCCCCGAACCAGATTTTATAATTCTTAAGGCACTTCCCTCAGTCTTGGCTACCCCTGTTGGTTTGCGCTTGGCAGATGTATCCTCGACTTTTTGGCTTAATGACTCTGTAAAATTTTCTAGGTCCGCTTCTTTAATCCTGTACATACGTCCTATCTTTATCGCTTGCAGGCGTTTTGATTTTATCAATTTCAAAACTGTGAAAGGGTGAACCTGCAATATTTTTGCGACTTGTTCGGATGTCAAAAAATTCTCTGTCATTTTTAATTGTTTTAAATTCCTGCTGATTATACTACATTACATTCAATTTCAGCAAATTTTATTAAACTTTATTAAATTACATTAAATTTCTGACAACTTTATTTAAAAGAACATTATTTCGTGAAACCACTATATACAATTTAACACAATTTTTCAAGTGGTTTGTAAAGTGAATTTATCTTAATTTTATTTAATTACTCTTAATTTTGTTTAATTTTATTAAATTTAGTTAAATTCTATTAAATTTTAGCTAATTATATTAAATTCTAATAAAGAATATTGAACTTTATTAAAGTTTATCGAACAACATTAGCGCAAGCATGTTGGTAGTGAAAAATAAAACTATTAACTCTCTTTATAAAATCTTACGTCGTCCGTAAATGTGACTGAATGAAAAAGTGGAACTATTGATGCTTCATGCTGCGCAAGCAATCCTCCGTCGCTAGTCGTTATTGTCATTGATTTCCCGTTGAGCCCTGCTGTCAGCCCATGTAGCGATCTAATTGTATTCAAATATCCATGGGCTAATGCCGCACTTTTAAAATCCACAACCATTTGAGTTGCTTCTGAAAAACTGCACTCTACTGGATAATTGTGCGCATCTAAACTCATAATCTATCAAGTTACATTAATATAATAACATAAATTGATGATTTAATCAATTTGATTATCTCCGTCCCCTATTTTTTCAACCACTTGCCGGTCAAGGAGTCTTTATTTTTCATAATCTCTTCAGGAGTGCCTTTTGCAATAATTTCACCACCAAGATTACCACCGGCAGGTCCAAGATCAATCACGTGGTCAACCGACTTAATTACGTCCAAATTATGCTCAATTGTGATAATTGTGTTCCCTTTGTCAGTTAAACGATGAAGAACTTCAAGAAGCTTCTTTATGTCCTCAAAATGCAAGCCTGTAGTTGGCTCATCAAGAATATATAAGGTTTTGCCCGTAGAACGCCTTGAAAGCTCTGTAGCGAGCTTAATTCTCTGCGCTTCACCTCCTGAAAGCGTTGTTGCAGGCTGTCCAAGGTGAATATAGCCGAGTCCAACGTCCTGAAGCGTTTCCAGCTTGATTTTGATGTTTGGTATGGCTGTAAAGAATTCAACCGCCTCATCAACCGTCATATCCAGCACTTGCGCGATGTTTTTTCCTCTATAACTGATCTCAAGAGCCTCTGAATTGTATCTTTGGCCTTTACACTCCTCACAGGTGACATAAATATCAGGCAAGAAGTGCATTTCTATCTTTTTTGTACCTTCACCCGCACAAGCCTCACAACGACCACCTTTTACATTAAAACTGAATCTTCCGGCTTTATAACCGCGAAGCTTTGCTTCCGGCGTCATGGCAAAGATGTCTCTAATGTCAGTAAAAACACCCGTATAGGTTGCCGGATTTGAGCGCGGAGTGCGCCCAATTGGAGATTGGTCTATATTAATAACTTTATCTATATTTTCGACCCCTTCAATTTTGTCGTGTTTTCCGGGATTTGTATGTGAACCATATAAATCCTGCATCATGCGCTTAACGAGAATGTCATTTATAAGAGTTGATTTACCTGATCCTGAAACTCCGGTCACTCCAATAAACATTCCAAGCGGAAATGAAACTGTGAGATTTTTGAGATTATGCTCACGCGCGCCGGTTAATTTAATAAATTTGCCGGTTCCTTTACGCTTAGGTTTTGGTTGATATACAAGCTTTTTGCCGTTTAAATATTGCCCCGTCACTGATTTTGGATTTTTCATAATCTCTTCCGGCGTTCCTTGTGCAACAACCTCTCCACCGTGTTTTCCTGCTCCAGGACCAATATCAAGAATATAATCAGCGGCTTTCATCATATCAACATCATGTTCGACGACAATTACCGTATTATCAAGATCGCGGAGCTGCATTAATGTTTGAATTAATTTTTCATTATCATCTTGATGAAGTCCGATTGTTGGCTCATCTAAGACATAAAGTACGCCTGAGAGCTTTGAGCCTATTTGCGTTGCGAGCCTGATTCTTTGCGCTTCACCTCCGGAAAGCGTGTTTGCCGAGCGATCGAGCGTAAGATAAGGCAAGCCGACATTCATAAGGAATTGCAGACGATTTTTTATCTCAGCGAGTGGAAGTTTTGCGATTTCCCCTTCGTTTTTTGATAAAGTCAAAGTTCCTGCAAATTTTAAAGCCTCATCAATCGACATCTGCGAAACGTCAACAATCGACTTTTTATCAATTGTAACAGCCAAAACTTCAGGTTTTAATCTTGCACCGTGACAGGTTGGACACTCAAGAATA
>JBAYGM010000038.1:0-8988 GCA_041666705.1 Candidatus Altimarinota bacterium
CAAGAATTTCGTTTGTATTTTTATCAAATGCAAATCCGTGAATTCTGCAATCTATGTTTCTATGTGGATAAATTTGGCATAAATTTTTATTCAAAAATGGGCAATCGGTTTTTTGAGAATGAAGGAATTTTGTTATGGATTGTTGTGCGGAATTATGGGTTTCATAGTCTGTATTTGGATAAACTTTTTTTAAATTTGATTCGGCAATTTTTTTGACTAATGTATTTTGTGATTTTTCCGCATGTCTTTCAAGCTCTCGACGAGTTGATCTGTCTAATTTTTTTACACCAATTGAAATATAATATGCTTCAATAAAACTTAATGGGAAAATTTGCTTGCAACAAACAACTTCATCAGAGCATTTTGGGAGGCACGGGTGTGATGCGAGTTTTTGGCATATGGAAGAGCAGGAACGTTCTATTTCAAGTCCGAGAGATTCGTATTTTTTAAGAATTTGTTCAATCATGGTTTATATTTTTTGCGAAATTATTTTTTAACGAGGCAAATAAAAGTTTTTAAATAAGATGACTCAGGAAAATAGACGGAAAGGGGATGGTCGGGCGCTTGGCGAATAACGTTTAATATTGAAAGACTTGTGTTGTTTTGAACCGATGCGCGCCTTAGCATGTATGAAAAATCTTCTTCATTCATATAATGAGAACAGCTCGATGTGACGAAAATTCCATTATTTTTGACTAGTCGAAGTGCGCCGCGATTTAGAAAATGATAAGCTTTTTGACCTTGTTGAATGTCTTTGTTTGATTTGATTAAGGCCGGTGGATCCATGATTACCATGTCGTATAAATTTGTGTCTTTTTCCGGCATGTAATTGAAAATATCCGCGTTTTCAGTTGTGAAATCTTTTGATTTTATCTTGTTGAGCTTGGCGTGTTTTTCGCAGAGGAGAAGAGCTAAATCAGAGCTGTCTACATTGTGAACAGAGATTGCGTCACCTTTCATTGCGTATATTCCGGATGCGCCGGAATAAGAAAATAAATTGAGGATTTTTTTATCTTTTGAATATGTTCCGATTTTTGCACGTAGGTCTTTTTGGTCGAGAAAATAGCCTGTTTTTTGACCATTAATTGGATCGGAAATAAATTTGTGACCGTTTTCTTTGAATTCGATTTCGTTTTGATTTTCAAGGTTGCCGTATAAAATTTGGTGAGATTCTTCGAGATTTTCTTCCCTGCGGGAAGGCATCCCCGACTTTTCAATTATGGCTTCTGGATTATATAAATCAATAAGTGCTTGCTTGATTAAGTTGCGTAAATTTTCTGTGCCGGGTGTTGAAATTTGAAGAACAAAAACATTGCCATAGCGGTCGATAACGAGCCCGGGCATATTATCTGATTCGCCGAAGATAAGCCTGAATCCTGTTGTTTCGGTTTTTGGACCATATCCAAGGAGTATGCGTTTTTCGTTTGCTTCGATTAGGCGATTTTTAATCCAATCGAGATTTATTTCTGTTTGATTGAAGTCAAAAATTCGTACAGCGATCATGGAATTCTCAGAATATGTTCCTGTGCCGATTATAGTATTGTTGGCGTTTTTGATGTAAACAAGCGCGCCGTTTGTGATTGTTTCATCAATTTTCTCAATAGCTCCGGAAAAAACCCACGGATGGCGGAAAATTACGTTTGTTTCTTTGCGAGGTTTTAGGGTTATAGCAGGGTACATGGTTGTATTTTAACATATTCAGGGTAGTATATTTTTGACATGAGTTATAAATCCAAATTGCGTTCAAAATTGTATGCGCCTGAAGAGGGGTACGATTTGTATGCGGAAGAATATGCGACGGCTAAAAGTTATCAAGCTTTAGATGAATTTGAAGAGGGTGTTTTGATGGAAATGCTTAATGGTCTTGGTGATATGGGGTTTTTAAAAGGTAAAAATGTGCTTGATGCTGGGTGTGGAAGCGGACGTATTATTGGTAGACTTAAAAATCTTGAAGCAAATATTACGGCAATTGATATTTCCGAGAAGATGCTTGAAATTGTGCGAAAGAAAAATTCCGGAGTTGAAGTAGTTAAAGGGGATGTGCGAAAAATGCCTTTTGAAAGCGGAAAGTTTGATATTGTGATTGCGCCGTTTGTTATTGTGCATATGAAAAAACTGGATGCGTTTTTTGAAGAATGCTATCGAGTTTTGAAAACCGGTGGAATTTTTATTTTTACAAATGTGAATCAAAGAAAGGCGCCGAAATTAAAGATAAAACATCATGGAGAAATTTGCATTGAGTCATATTATCACATTCCGGAACAGGTGAAAGAGGCGCTTGATAGTGCGTTTTTCAGGCTTGAGGAAGAAAAGTTTGTTTATAATGGAGAGGTTTGGATAAATCAGATAATTAGAGCGAGGAAGTGACTTTTTAGTGCGAAAAAAGGCCGATGAGTTCTGCTTGAGCGAAAACGTGGTTTTGCATTGCGGATTTTAATTGGTCTGGATTTGTTGAAGAAGGCAGGTCGAGATGTGTATCTAATGCGAAAATTTTAAAAAAATATCTGTGAGTACCGGAAGGTGGACATGGTGGATGCCAGCCGTTTGTTTGTGCGCTTGTAATCCCTTCAATTGCGTCTGATGGAGTCGAGTTTTCTTTGATTTCCGTAGTTTTTGGATCAATGTTCCAGGCTGTCCAATGCGTCCATAAGCCACTTGGGGCGTCCGGATCGTCGACGATTAAAACGAGACTTTGGGCGGTTTCGGGCACGTCTGAAACTACGAGTGGGGGATTGATGCCTCTACCTTTGCATGTGTATTTTTCTGGAATCGGTTCGTTGTGCTTAAATGCTGTGCTCGTTATTTTCATGCTTTTATTATAATATACAAATATGAATTTGAGTGCATTAAATGAAATTTTGAAAAATGAGCCTGCTTTTCGAATGAATCAGGTTAAAAAAGCGCTTTTTCAAGAATTTAAAGATAATTGGCGTGATGTTACGAATTTGTCTTTAAGTTTGCGTGATGTTTTGGCCGATAGATGCGATTTGAACATTACTGCGCAAATGAATGTTTCAAAAGATGGAAGATCTGAAAAGGCTTTGATAACGCTTTCTGATGGTGCGAAAGTTGAAACGGTTTTGATGCGACACGGGCATGGGACTGGAGGGCAGGGAGCTTTGAAGGTGCAGGAAAATGGCGATGATTTTGATTTTGAGGATGAGAGCGCGACCGAAGGGAGCGCCAAGGAAAGCCAAAAAGGGCGCAATACTGTTTGCGTTTCTTCACAAGTCGGATGCCCGCTTGCGTGTGAATTTTGTGCAACCGGCAAGCTTGGATTTACGCGCGATTTAACGACTTATGAAATTTTGGAACAGGTTATTTTTTGGGCGAGACTTTTAAAAAAAGAAGGCGCGAAAATTAGGAATATTGTTTTTATGGGCATGGGTGAGCCGCTTTTAAACTACGATAATGTCCTTGCGGCTGTGAAGCTACTTAATGATCAAAACGCTTTTGGTCTTGCGATAAGGCATATTTCGATTTCGACGGCTGGAATTGTTGAAAATATTCGCAAATTTGCTGATGAAAAAATGCAGGTTAATTTGGCGATTTCTTTTCATGCACCTGATGATGAGCTTCGAAGAAAATTGATGCCGATTGCCAGAAAATATACGATAAATGAGCTTCTGGATGCTATCAATTACTATATCAAAAAAACGAATAGGCGAGTGATGTTTGAATATATTATGTTGAGCGGCGTTAATGATACAGAAGAATGCGCAATTAAATTGGCTAAATTAATGGCTAAACCTTTATATTTTGTGAATTTGATAAATTATAATCCGACAGGCGTTTTTAAACCTTCTTCCGGAAATCATATAAAGATTTTTAAGGATTTTTTGGTTAGTAAGGGCGTAGTTGTAACTGAAAGGTTTCGCTTTGGAACTGATATAGATGCGGCTTGCGGGCAGTTGGCGTGCAAAAAATATTAATTAATAAAACAAAATAAAATGCTTATCATCGTTGCGAATGTGTTGGTTTTAGTTGTGACGATTATTTTACTTTATTACGTTACGAGCGGCGCGCCGTATTTGCCAACGACTGATGAAAATGTTTTGAAGATGGTCAAATTTGCGAGTATGAAACGTGGGCAAAAAATTCTTGACGTTGGATCCGGCGATGGAAGAATTGTTATCGCTTTTGCGAAAGCGGGTGCGGAAGCGCATGGGTTTGAGATAAATCCGATTCTTGTTTGGATGTCACGCAGGAATATAAAAAGAGCCGGTCTTCAAGGAAAGGCGTTTATTCATTTTGTAAATTTTTGGAAAAGAGACTTTTCGCCTTATGATTTGGTGATTGTTTATCAGATTACGCATTTGATGAAAAAATTTCAAAAAAAGTTTGAAAAAGAGCTTCGACCCGGCACGAAAATACTTTGTAATTCATTCTTTTTACCTGATTGGAAAGAGGAAAAGAAGGATAAGCCACTTTTTCTTTATACAAAAATGAAAGGTAAAAATTCTATGGCCACTGGCAAGTAAAATTTTCAGATTCTTCTTCACTGCGGTCGACATATTTTGCATGTAGAATTTCGTGTGCTTTTTTGCTGCCAAGTTTTCCAAAATATTCTTTATAAAGTTGTTTTACAAATTCATTATCGTGAGAAGTGCGATATTTGTGTTCTTTATCATATGTGAATAGTGCGTTTCTGCGTTTTGCAAGAACTTCAGGGTCATTTGTGTATTGACCTGTCCCCCCGATACAACCCTTTGGACAGTTCATAACTTCAATAAAGTGATATTTGCTTTTGCCGGTTTGCTTTAATTCATTCAAAATCGGCGTAATTTCTTTAAGAGAATTTACGGTTAAAATATTTAATTTATGACCTGCGATTGTTAGCTTTCCTTCGCGCTTAAACTCAGTATTACGTATCCCTTGAATTTCAAATTTTTCCAGATTTTTTCCGGTTAAAAAGAAGTATGCGGTTCGGATTGCGGCTTCCATAACTCCGCCTGTTGTGCCGAAAATCGCTCCAGCTCCGGAAGCAAGTCCGAGAGGGGAATCGAATTCCGTATAATTTGGATTTTGCGTGTTTGTTCCTGTGGTTTTGAAGTCGATTTTTAATGTATTAATAAGTTCGACAGTTTCTTTTGTTGTTAAAACATAATCAAGATTTGGAACATCTTTATGAACCCATAAATCAGGTTTTTTCGCTTCTTCTTTTTTCATTTCACACGGGGCGATAACAACATGCACAAGCCGCTCTAGAGGAATTTTATTTTTTTCCGCGAAATAAGTTTTTACAATGCTTGCAAGAATTGCTTGAGGCGATTTTACAGTTGAAAGGTGCGGAATTAATTCAGGATAAAGACGCTCGATGTATGTGTACCAAGTTGGGCAACACGTTGTAAACATTGGCAGATTTTTGTTTTTCGTAAGGCGATAGACGAGTTCGTTTGCTTCTTCCATGATTGTTATATCTGCGCCAAGATTTGTATCAAAAATATAATCAAATCCCATTTGGCGAAGTGCGCCGATTAAATTTTTAATGACGTTTGTTCCCGGTTCATAGCCAAGATATTCGCCAATTGAAACGCGAACTGCGGGTGCAATTTGGATCGTTAGAATTTTGTCGCCTTTGTTTTTTAGTAGACTTGTTATTTCTTCGATCGTTTTTGTCATTTTGTATGATAAAATTGATTTGTCTTAACCTATTATACAATTTTTTATGATTAAAACACTAAAAGCTGTTTATGCGCACGATTTTGCTGGGAGCAGTGCGTTTTCCGCCGCAGATTTAAAGTATTTTATTGCGAACGTGATTGTTGTTGCTGTGCCTTTGTTATTTGGTCATCCGCAAATTATAGTTGGAGCTATTGTTAATTTTGTTTTGATTTATGTGGCTATGAATTTTAAAGGTGGGAGGTTGATTCCGATTGTTATTTTGCCTTCACTTGCCGTTTTGCTTCGTGGAATTTTGTTTGGACCACTGACTTATTATGTCTTGATTTTTGCACCTTTTATTTGGCTTGCTAATGCGATTTTTGTGATGGGAATAAGGTATTTTTTAATGAGAAAATGGGCGAATTATTGGTCGTTTGGAATGAGCGCATTACTCAAAACCGCATTTTTATTTTCGATCGCTTTAATTTTTGTTAATTTCTTTAAATTTCCTGCAATATTTTTGCAAGCAATGGGAATTCTTCAACTTGGAACGGCGTTGATTGCGGGAGTCGTGTATTTAGGGCTTGAGAGGGTGCGAAAAATTTGAATACAAAAAGGAGAGGCATGTAGTATAAGGACCTTGCCTTATACCTAGCCCCTCATCGTGATAACATTTCGATTTTATTACGCGGAATTTTAAAAGTCAATAATGGTGGATAAATTTTTGTTAAATTTTTTGTGAAATTTTTTGTTGGTTTTTTATTTTTGTAAAAGGTTTAAATTGAATTTTGCGTGTAACGCGGTCCGCCTCTCTTCAGTAAAAATAATCTTCGCTTTGCTCGACTTATTTTCGCTTCAGAGTCCTACGCTTCGATTTGCCTCAAGAATTCGGCAAAATCTCCGCTCCGGAGCGGCTACCTCTGCGCTATTTGGTCGGGATGCTCGGATTCGAACCGGGGGCCTCAGCGTCCCGAACGCTGCGCGCTACCAACTGCGCTACATCCCGACGAGATTATGGGTTGAATAAAGGAATTGGCTCAGGTTGCGGGAAAATTATGTTTGGAGCGTCTCCTTTTAGTCTGATTTCAACAGCTGATTCTGCTGTGTATCCTAATTTATCGTGAACTTTTACTGAAATCAAATATTTTTCTCCCGGATTTGAATATTTTGGAATTTTGAGTGAAATGCGGTTTGCGCCCATTGTGTCCGCGCGACGCAACATTCCATCAAAATAATATTCGATTACATCAACGCCGAGTGGTGCTGTGTAAGATATCTCTATGTCTACGTTTCCGCTTACTTCGCTGTATGCGGTAGGCGAGAGAATCGTCACTGTTGGTTTGCGATTTTCGGACGTTTCTGTGTGAACGTCACACGTTTCCGTTGGAGGAGTGCTGAGAATCGTTGGAGCTTGTGGCGCAGCCGGATCAGCCGGAGTTTCCGGGGCCGGTATATTTGGATCCGTTGGAGGCGGTAAATTTAAACTTGGATCGGCCGGATTTTTTTGCATTATTGAAATCCATTCTTGAATTCCTTGTTCCCATGCTTGATTTGAAATCGGATCTTTATGATTTTGGAATAATCGTTTTTCAACAATTTCTTTTGGGCAGAATTCGGTTGCGATTTTATTTGTTTTTGTGTCTACTTCAAGCTCATAAATTGAATTGTCGATTTCTGTTGGGACTGCAAAGCTTGCGAAAATTTCATCCTTTATTTTATTGGAAGGAGTTTGATTTGAAGGTAAAAGTCCGGAAAGAGTGCTTATTGCGACGTGTTTTATTCCGGATGGCGGCAAGAATTGTTCGTCTGTTTTATCTTTTAAAATAAAGTTCATAACTTCTTTCCAGATTGGTGCTGAAACCGTATAACCATCTGCTGCAAATGATGTCGCTGAGCCATCGCTATTTCCCGACCAAACTGCAACAACGTAGCTTGGTGTATAGCCGATTGTCCAAAGATCAACAGGGTAAGCCGTTCCTTTTGCCTTTGTTTTATTTGTTGAAGTTCCGGTTTTTGCCGCGTTTACGTGTCCGTCAATATTAAGATTTGTGCCTACGTTAACCGATCTATCTGATAAAATGCTATTTATCAAATATGCGACTTGCGGATTCAGGGCTTCTTTTGGCTCTTTATCTTTCCATTCTTCAATTATGTCGCCTTTTGCATTTTCAATTTTTAAAATTGGATAAAGGTCTTGGCGATAACCACTTGTTGCAAAAGTTCCATATGCGGTTGCCATGTCCATCATTGTAACTTCACCTGCACCAATTGCGAGAGGGTAGCCATAATCGTGATTTTGATCGAGAGTCGTTATGCCGAGTTGAGTTGCTAAATTTATAATTTGTTTTTGTTCGCCTGCTAAGAAATAAGCTTTGATTGCAGGAATGTTTCGTGATTTCCCGAGTGCTTGTCTTATGCTTAAAGGTCCCATCCATTTGCCGTCAAAGTTTGATGGTTTGTCCGGACCGATTTTTGTTGGGACATCGTATAAAACAGTTGAAGGGCTATATCTATTTAGAAATGCTTGTGCATATACAATTGGCTTGAAGGATGAACCTGGGAGGCGTTTGTGTGTTGCTACGTTAACTTTGCCATCTATGTCATCATTAAAATAATCACGTGATCCAATCATTGCGAGAATTTGGCCTTTTTTTGGATCGGTTGCAAGTAATGCGCTATTTGAAACTTTAAGCTGTTCATTGTTTTTCGCGCGCGACTCTATGGCTTTTTCTGCGGCTTCTTGAATTGTCCAATCAAGAGTTGTATAAACTTTTAAACCGCTTTGCTCCATGATTTCTTTCCCATATTTTTGTTCCAAAAGTTCTTTAACATAAAAAACAAAATGGGGCGCTTTTATGATATTTTTCATTGGATTGAAAGCAATTTTTTGTGTTTCATTCCATGCAGCGGTTTTTTCAACGGGAGTTATATATCCAAGTTCAACCATGCGTCTTAAAATGATGTCTGCGCGACCTTGAACATATAATTTGTGTGTTGCGTCGAGGTCGTACGTTTTTCCTATTAAACCCCTATTGAATTCATTATCTTTTAAGTCCGCTTCGGTTTTTATATCTCTTTTTTCAAGTTCTTCTGATGTGAAAATTTTTGTTAAAGTTGAAAATTTGTGTTCGCCATAAGGATTGTAATAACTTGGAAGTTGTGGAAGAGAAGCCAAAAGTATGCTTTCGCCAAGTGTTAATTGATCAGGCGTTTTGTTAAAATAAATTTCCGATGCTTTTCCAATTCCATATGCGTTATTTCCGTATGGAATTTGGTTTAAATAAAGTTCAAGGATTTTTTGTTTTGGATAATATTGTTCAAGACGAACTGATAGAATTAATTCTTTTAATTTTCTCGTATAGCTTCTTTCACGCGTTAAGAAAA
>JBAYGM010000039.1:0-8786 GCA_041666705.1 Candidatus Altimarinota bacterium
CAAAGATCTTAAAAAAAGCATCAAAGAAAAAGATGAATACATCCTGCGTCTAAAAAAAGACCTGGAATTAAAAGAAAAAGAATTAAATACAGCTACAAAAGACATTGAAGAAAGAAAAACCTACATAGATAATCTCTGGAAAAATAGACTAAAGAAAAAATTAAAAATTAAATACTATAAATAAACGCTAATGGAAAACAATGAACTGAATATTTGTATAATATTTTCAAAAAATTATCTGGCTTTTGCACGTAATTTAACAAAAAATTTCCTACACTTTCATCCAAGGTCAAAGGTATTTGCTTTATTGGTGGATGAATTAAAAAACGAATTCGATCCGCAAAAAGAACCATTTGAACTTATAAAAATAGAAGAATTGAACATTAAAAATTTAAAGTCTTTTACATTCAAATATAATGTAACCGAGCTAAACACAGCCGTAAAACCATATTTCATTGAATATTTGTACAATAAACATCCGGAAATAAACAAAATATGTTATTTCGATCCGGACATTCATTTTTATAAAACCATGACTGAATTAAGTCAACTCTTAGATAAACATAATTTTGTTGTGACTCCGCACACAACATCCCCTATCCCAGAGGACGGATGCAGCCCTTCTGAAGTCGATTTATTACTTTCCGGAAGCTATAACCTGGGGTTCATAGGAACGCGTAGGAATGAAGAAACGTTTAAAATGCTTAAGTGGTGGCAAGAAAGGTTATATGACAAAGCCGTAAACCGAATAGAAAAAGGGCTTTTTACAGATCAAAAATGGATGATCTTGTTGGACAATCTCTTTGACAATGTACATGTACTAAGAGAACCGGGATATAATGTTGCGTATTGGAATCTACACGAAAGAAGCAATATAACAAAAATCAGCGAAGAATATCTTGTTAACGGAAAACCTTTATACTTCTTTCATTTCAGCGGATTCCCAATGAATGAAATGGAGCTGGTATCGAAATATCAAACGCGTCACCATTTAAAAAATTTAAAACCAGCAATAAAAGAATTGTTTGAAGATTATAAAAAAGGAACACTGGAAAACGGCTTTGAGGAGACTAAAAAATGGACTTATGCATATGGGTTTTTCGAAAATGGCGTAAAAATATCAGATATATTTCGCGCTTTATATTGGGACAGAAAAGATTTACAAAAAAAATTCGAAAATCCATACAAAACAAATGAAAATTCATTCTTAAACTGGTTAATGCAACCAGCGAGGGAAGGCTCAGTGGTAACCAATTTAATGGAATATATTTATAATTCACGCGAAGATGTAAAAAGAACATACCCTGATATTTGGGAAAAAGATCAGATGAATATTTTTCACTGGGCATACGGCTCATTTAGAAACGAATATAAATTCGATATATATTTTTCAAAAAATTGCACGATAGAACCATCAAAAAAACGCACAAGAATCAACAAACACATCATATTGGCAAAAATTTCAGAATTAATTAAAAAATTAACGGGACCAAAAGGACATGCGTGGTTTTATAAACAATTTGTAAAATTTCAAGAATTTAAAAATAAAAAAGCCGAATCCGAAAAAAGTAAAAAATTCCTTAAATCTATTAAAAACCAAAAAAACCCGTTCGGAGTAAACATAATTGGATATATCAATGCTGAATCAGGTGTCGGAGAAGGAGCAAGAGGCATAATAAGAGCAATTGAAACAAGTGAAATACCATTCAGCTTATACAATATCGACCAAGCATGGACGCGCACTGAAGATAAAACCTACACAAATTTCTCAAATCAATTACCGTACGATATAAATATAATAGTCGCAAACGCAGATCAAATTCCATATATAATTAAAGACATTGGACCGGAAAAATTTGCCAACAAATATACAACAAGTTTTTGGGCCTGGGAATTAATGAAATTTCCAGAAAAATGGCAAGATCGCTTCAGCTATATAAATGAAGTATGGACAATGTCCACCTTTTGTTTAAATGCAATATCGGAAAAATCACCTGTCCCAGTTGTAAACACACCGATACCAATCGAATTTGACGTTGATGCAAAATACACGCGAAACTACTTCAAAATTCCTGAAAATCAATTTATATTTCTATTTTGCTTTGATGGATTATCTCTTATAGAAAGAAAAAATCCGTTTGCGGTCGCAAAATCATTTGCAAAAGTTTTTGCAAATAAAACAGATGTTTTACTAATAATAAAATGCCATAATGCGCAACCAAACCAACTGAAAGAGCTCGAAAACGATCTCAAAAATTGTAATTACAAAATAATTCCAGATTATATGAATAGGGAGGAAATGCTTGGGTTGTTCAATTGTATAGATTGTTTTGTATCATTACATAGAGCGGAAGGCTTTGGATATAGTATCGCAGAAGCTATGTATCTAGGAAAACACATAATAGTAACTGGGTGGTCCGGAAATCTTGATTTTACAAATACGACAAACAGTCACCTTGTTAACTACAAAATGGTTGAAATAGAACACGACATCGGGCCTTATGAAAAAGGAAACCTATGGGCTGAACCAAACGTAGATCATGCATCTGAAATCATGCTAGATATATATAAAAATCGCGACAAAAGCATCGCGACAAAAGGCCAAAAATATATAAAAGAAAATTTCAATAGAAAGATTCTAGGGGAAAGATTTAAATCAAGAATATATCTCATAAAAGAGATGATGGAAAAAGCAAAAAATTAAGTAACGATTTAACATGTCTGTTTTAATTACAGGAGCAAGCGGATTTATAGGCAAAAAACTAATAAAAACGCTAAAGAGCGATCTTAAGCCAAAAATCTTAGATATCAACTTGGAAATTCCGGAAAAATTCAATTACGATCAAATTAAAAAAAATGATTTCATAATTCATTTGGCCGCAATATCCTCTCCAGATTTATGTGAAAAAGATTATAAATTGGCTTATAAAATAAATGTAAAAGGAACTTCGTATTTTATACAAAAATGTCTTAAAAAAGACGCAAAAATATTATTTTTCTCATCGGATACGATTTACGGAGAAACAAAAAATACCTGCGCAAACGAGCTTTCAAAACCGCATCCATTGGGGAAATATGCAAAAACAAAACTTGCCATAGAAAAAAAATTCCAAAAAGAAAAAAATTTTAAAATATTTAGATTATCGCTTGTATTCGCGAAAAACGATAAATTCACAACTTACCTAAACGAATGCTCAAAAAATAAAAAACCTGCCGAAATCTTTAATACATTTTATAGAAACGTTATCTATATTGAAGATGTTTTATACGCAATAAAAAAAATAATAAAAAATTTCAACAAATTTGATAATCAAATTTTCAATATTTGCGGAGAAAACCTGCTTTCAAGACAGGATTTAGCCTATTTATACAAAAAAAATATAGATAAAAATTTAAAAATAAAAATAATAAAACCACCAAAAGAATTTTTAAAAATCCGAGCGGAAAAGACTCACATAAAATCTTTATATCTTAAATCTCTCCTTGGAAAGCCTACTATAAGCATTGAAAAAGCAATGAAAATAGAGTTTAATAAAAGCGCTAAAAATTAACAACAGCTTATGGAAAAGAAAAAGGCTTTAATAACGGGCATAACGGGAATGGTTGGATCTCATTTGGCTGATTTTTTGCTTGAGAATACGGATTGGGAAATATATGGCATGTGTAGATGGAGAAGCCCAATGGACAACATTGAGCACTTAACGGACAGAGTTAATAGAAAAGATCGTGTATCGTTGTTATACGGCGATTTAAACGACTTTGGATCGCTTTTACATGTTTTAAAAGAATCCAAACCGGATTATGTATTTCATCTAGCCGCGCAAAGCTATCCAAAAACAAGCTTTGAATCACCAATTGAAACGCTTAATACAAACATACTGGGTACGGCAAAATTACTTGAAGCCATACGCAAATTAGATATGTCACCGGTAATTCATGTATGCGCATCGTCGGAAGTTTTCGGAAGAGTACCAAAAGAAAAATTACCAATTCATGAAGATGTAAATTTTCACCCGGCATCTCCTTACGCAATCTCAAAAACCGGAACGGATTTGATAGGAAGGTTTTACGCCGAAGCATACCGAATGAAAATAATGACAACGCGCATGTTCACACACACAGGTCCAAGACGAGGAGATGTTTTCGCGGAATCGACCTTTGCAAAACAAATAGCTATGATAGAAAACAACCTATTGCCACCGGTCGTTAAAGTCGGAAATATAAAATCGCTTCGCACATGGGCGGATGTCAGAGATGCTGTAAGGGCTTATTACATGCTCGTCACAACAAATCCAATACCGGGTGAATATTATAATATTGGCGGAACATACACATGTACAGTTGAAGATATGCTTAAATTTTTGCTTAGCATTTCAACTCGAAAAGATATAAAAATTGAAACTGACCCTGAAAGATTAAGGCCTCTTGACGCCGATCTTCAAGTGCCAGACACGTCAAAATTTCAAAAACATACAGGATGGAAACCTGAAATATCGTTTGAAAAAACGATGACAGACTTATTAAATTACTGGCGAGATAAGATTAAAAAAGGTCACACTTTTTGGAACAGATAAATTCAACAGCTTCCATAAGGGTTTTTGTGCAAAAATCAGCTTCAACAAGCGCTTTTTTGTTACAACTATCTTGTCCGGTTAAAACAAGAATAGTCTTACAACCGGCTTTTTTACCGGCCAAAATATCCGACAACTTATCCCCTATTAACCAACATTTTTTTAAATCAAGATTGAAATCCTTTTCTGCTTTTTTAAACATACCAATATTAGGCTTTCTGCATTTACATACTTTTTTATATTTTTTAATAACTCCCTCTGGATGATGCGGACAAAAATAAACATTATCAATCTTAATATTATGGTTTTCAAACCGCTTAATCATCCACTCCGTTAAAACGTTATAATCTTTTTCAGCGTACAAGCCCTTGGCTATACCGGCTTGATTTGTAACTATTATTTTTTTCAAATATAAAGGAAGCCTTCTTAAGGCTAAAAAAACATCATTATAAAATTCAATATCTTCAATTTTATAAACGTGATCTTTATCTTTATTAATAACCCCATCACGATCCAGAAAAACAGCTCTATTTTTCATAAAAAGCTTTTTCAACAAGTTCGCAAATAATATGTATTATTAAAATGTGAGATTCCTGTATACGCGGCGTTTCTTTGGAAGGAACATTGAGCAATAAATCACAATATTCTTTCATTTTACCACCGGTTTCAACCGTTAGCCCAATTGAATACATAGCTTGCTTTTTAGCACACTTTAAAGCCTCCAAAACAGCCTCTGAATTTCCGGAAGTACTTATTGCAAATAAAATATCCCCAGAACGCCCAATGGCCTCAATCTGTCTTGAAAAAACGGTTTTAAAGCTATAATCATTCGAAATTGCGGTAATAATGGAAGAATTCACAGTTAAGGCTATCGCAGGTAAAGCTTTTCTTTCAAGCTTATATTTGCTCACCAGTTCTGCTGCAAAATGCTGACTATCGGACGCGCTACCACCGCAACCGCATATTAATATTTTTTTACCTTTTTTAAGCGAAAAAATAATTTTATTTGCCGATTGCTCTATTTTCTCGATAAGCGTTTCTGGAAACGATTCCTTCACTCGAACGCTCTCTCGAATACAAGATTGTATTGTTTTTTTCATAATTTAAAGAATGCCAAGCTGTTAAACCTTCATGATCAAATACAAAAGAAACCTCTTTAAGCCCTAACTCAAGAGCTTTTTTAAGAACATATAATTTCTTGCCTGGAAAACAATAAAAAATTAGATGACCGCCACCGCCAGCTCCGGTAACTTTACCGCCTATCCCTCCAACTTTTTTTAATTCACTATAAATATAATCGATCTGTTGATTTGTAATTTGACCACTGAATTTCTTTTTAGCTTGCCATCCGGCATCCAAGATTTCCCCTATCGAATTGATATCACCGCGAAGTAAAGCGTATTTGGCAATAGTTGCCAACTCTTTTGTCTCATGAAGAGCATCAAGAGAACCCTTGTTAGCGCTTATATTTTTAATTTGTTCATCGATAATATCGCCGGAATCTTGACGCTGACCAATATTAAGCAAAAGAAGATTGGATTCAAGCTCTAATATATAATCTCGTTTCAAATTAAATGAATTCACTTTAACAAAATCATTACCTTTAAATTCTATATGATTTATACCGCCAAAAACGGAAATATATTGATCTTGCCTGCCCCCGGGATTTTTAACCTTCTCTCTTTCAAGGTGATAAGCAAGCTCGGCGGCATCATAATTATCAATCCTATATTCTTTCGCTAATTTATTAAAAATACCAATAACGCTTGCAAACATTGAAGCGGAACTCCCAAGCCCGGATCTCGGTGGAAT
This sequence comes from Candidatus Altimarinota bacterium, assembly GCA_041666705.1. Lineage (GTDB taxonomy): Bacteria > Patescibacteriota > Gracilibacteria > UBA1369 > UBA12463 > UBA12463. Next base: position 6,384 of record JBAYGM010000039.1, read on the forward strand.
CTCGCAGCTTGTATAAATTTCAAAACCTTTACCATGCTCTTCAAAAAAATGCGGATGATTTTCTTTAAAATATAAAATTACCGACTTTACAAGGTCCAATTGACCATCGAGTTTTATTTCGGAAATATCATTAAATTCAAGCCTTAAACCCATATCCAATGAATCAAGGATTATTTTATCATCATCTCGTGCAATAAACGTCGAATAAGCATATCTGTTTATGGCCGCACTAACTACGGCACCACCATAATTTTCAGTATATGGGCTAATGTCCGTTCCACCACCCGCGAAACTAATTCTCACCGGAGCTCTTGAGCGTATTACCAATGACATTTTTAACCTTATAAAATTCTTTAGCGAACTGATTATAGGTTTTTACAGTACCAATATCAATAAAATAACCTTTTTGAATTTTGTAAGCAAAAAGTCCATTTTTAATTTTCGAGAAAATATCATCCTCAAGTGATGATTTGCCTTTCGGGAAAAACGCAAATACGCGCTTATTCATAAGATAAATGCCATTGTTTACATAGCCGATTTTAGCATCGCCGGAAGACTTAAAGTCAATAATGCGCCATTCTTTATCAAACTTTACAAAGCCGGAATTCTGTTTCCGCATACAATTTGAAACCCCTACGACACACAAAGCATCACATTTTTTATAAAATTGTCGCAAATCATTCAAGTCCACCTCGCGAAAAGTATCTCCATTAACAACAAAAAAAACATTTTTAAGAATTTTCCTAGCTTTAAGCAAGGCTCCACCGGTCCCAAAAGGCGTGTTCTCTTTCGAATAATTAATTTTCACTCCAAATCTCTTCCCATTGCCAAAATATTTAATTATCTTTTCCTTCAAATATCCAACGGATAAAACAAATTCATTAATGCCCTGCCCCTTGTAATATTCGATCAAATACTGCAAAAAAGGCTTGTTATCAAAAACAAGCATAGGCTTTGGGATATCTTCCGTTAAAGGACGAAGCCTAGTTCCAAGTCCGCCACAAAGAATAAGCATTTGCATAAAGTCATTGTAAATGCCTTTTTATATATTTCAAATAAATACTTGATACAATAACAACGAAAAGATAAAATCCAATCATGGTTTTCAGCTCAACTGTATTTTTATTTCTTTTTCTCCCAGCAGCTCTTTTCACATATTACGCTGTAAATTTCCTTGCTCCATCGTTAAAAAATCTTGTTTTAGTGCTTTTTAGCATACTTTTTTACGCATGGGGCGCCCCAAATTTTCTTATGATTTTTCTTATCAATATAATCATTGATTATTTTTTAACCATATTGATGGATAAAGCCAAAAAACGAAACGTTAAAAAAATGTTTCTAATTGCCGCCATAGCAATAAACCTTGGAATTCTCATATATTTTAAATACACAAATTACTTTGAAGCTGAATTTAACTGGATTTTACATGTAATGGGCATAAAAACCATTGTATGGACGAAAATCATACTTCCAATAGGAATCTCGTTTTTTATATTTCACAAAATAAGTTACGTAGTAGACATATATCGAGAAAGAGAAAAACCATTTTATAATATTATCGATTATGCTCTTTATTTGATGTTTTTCCCTCAATTAATTGCAGGACCAATAGTAAGGTTTCATGAAATAGCATATCAAATAAAAGAACGTCTACACACTTCAGATTTATTTTTAGAAGGAATTTGGAGATTTTCCATCGGCTTAGGTAAAAAAATCATTATTGCAAACACAATCGGAGCCATGGTTGACACGATATTCAATTTCCCTTCTTCCGATATAAATATGCCAATTGCATGGATTGGAATGCTCATGTATGCACTTCAAATATATTTTGATTTTTCCGGATATTCGGACATGGCAATCGGCATAGGAAAGATGTTCGGCTTCAATCTCCCGGAAAACTTTAATCGACCATATGTATCAAAAAGCATCACGGAATTCTGGAGAAGATGGCACATGTCTTTATCGCGTTTCTTTAAAGATTATTTATATATACCACTCGGCGGAAACAGATGTTCAAAAACAAGAAATTATCTAAACTTAATAATTGTTTTTACGCTCACGGGGTTTTGGCACGGAGCAAACACTACGTTTTTAATTTGGGGCGTTTATTACGGGATATTAATTGTTATTGAAAAAGCGTGGCTATTGAAAAAACTTGAAAATTTTCATCCAATAATATCAAATTTAATAACCTTTTTCTTTGTTTTAATAGGATGGGCAATATTTAGATCGGAAAACATGGAGCAAGCGATAAGCTTCATAGGAAATGCATTCAGCTTTAACTCAAAATCATTATCCCTCCTATATTATGCGGGAATAAATAATAAAATTATTTTTATAACAATAGTTGCAATCTTATTAAGCTTTATCAATTTCAATTTCATTGATAAAATTTCGGAA
>JBAYGM010000040.1:0-8597 GCA_041666705.1 Candidatus Altimarinota bacterium
ATTGGATGACTTGTAACGAAAATCGGCTGAATAAGCTTTTGGCGAGCCGTTTTTTTGTATAACGCGTCAACCATATTCCCATAACCGAGAGTTTTTATATCACCATCGATTTTGATTTTTTTATCAGTAATTGCTTTGCGAAGTTTTTCCGCAGAATGAAATTCTTCAATATCAATTCCGGCGTGTTCAATAATCAATTCTCGCATGGTTTTGCGTGGCCATGGAGGCGTAAAATCTATTTCTGTACCATAAATATTTAACTTTAAAGTTCCAAAAAGTTCTTTAATAAAATGCTCGAAAAGATTTTCCGTAAATTTCATGTTGTCCTCATAGTTGAAATAAGCCGCGTAATATTCCAGCATCGTGAATTCCTGATGATGCGACGGATCAATTCCTTCATTTCTAAAGCATCTCGCAAATTCATAAACGCGCTCAAAACCGCCAACAATCAAGCGTTTTAAATACGTTTCCGGTGCAATTCTTAAAAAGAAATCTTTATCAAAAGCATTGTGATGCGTCTTGAATGGTTTTGCGATTGCGCCTGAAGCTTTAGCGGAAAGAACCGGCGTTTCAACTTCAATAAATTCGCGATCATTCATATATTCACGAATAAGCGAAATCAATTTTGTGCGCATAAGAAAGCGATCCATCGCGCTACGATCCATTACAGTATCAAGATAGCGATAACGATATTTTATTTCCGTATCTTGAAGTCCATGCCATTTTTCCGGAAGCGGTCGAAGGGTTTTTCCAAGAAGAATAAACTCTTTCACCATGAGTGTAATTTGATTTGTGCGAGTTAAAAATAGTTCACCGGAAACACCAATAAAGTCCGCGATATCAATTTTTTTAGAGAAAAAATCATAATTTTCATCGCCAATTACATTTTGTGCGATGCAAATCTGAATCTGCCCGGAAACGTCTTGCAGATTGCCAAAACTAATTTTCCCGTGTGAACGAAATGCGACTAGTCGGCCGCAAAGCTTAATATCGTTTTTATTTTGAGCGATTACTTCATCCATTGCGCGCAAGCCTTTTTCGCCCAATTTAAGCGCGTCCACGGCTTTATGCGTTCTTTCATATCTTTCAGGGTAAGGATTTATGCCTTGTTTCCTGATATCTTCGAGCTTTTTCAAACGATCCGAAAATTCTTGTGAAGTTGTGTTTTCTGCCATATAAATAATCTTAAAAATACTGAAGCCATTATAGGAGATAAAGTCAAAAATCAAAAGTCAAAGCTCAAAACCACAGCTCAAAATTCAAAACTACTCCGCGAATGAATACTCGTCAGCTTTTCTTTGCTTTTCGATTGTGAGGAATTTCATTTGTTCTTTCTTAAACATAAGCTCAACACGGCCAATTGGGCCGCTTCTGTGTTTTCGGATATAAATATCGGCGATGCCTTTGCGCTCTGTATCTTCTTCATAATAATCCTCGCGGTAAATCATGATTACGATATCGGCATCCTGTTCAATGGAACCGGAATCACGAAGATCGGAAAGTTGAGGGATTTTTTGAGGACGAAGTTCGACTGCGCGAGATAGCTGAGACAAAGCCATGATTGGAATGCGAAGTTCGCGAGCAAGATTTTTGAGCGCACGCGTGATTTCTGAAATTTCTTGAACGCGATTTCCCGAATTTGTAAGCGAATTCATGCTCATCATTTGAAGATAATCGATAACAAGAAAGTCGAGACCGTGTTCCATTTGAAGCCTGCGAATCTTTGAGCGAAGCTCGTTTATTGAGCTTCCGGATGAATCATCAATATAGATTGGAAGATCGTTTAATTCGTCCATAACCGTCCCAATGCGGGCAAAATCCTCTTCTGTTAATTTGCCACTGCGAACTTTCCACGAATCAACATTAAGAAGTCCACAAAACATTCTTTCAACAAGCTGCTCTTTGGACATTTCAAGAGAAACAACGCCGACTGATTTGCCTTGTTTTGCAAGGTTTTGAGCAATGTTAATTGCGAAAGACGTTTTACCCATGCTGGGACGAGCTGCGAGAATAACAAGATCGCTTGGCTGCATACCGTTAAGGAGATTATCCAAATCGCGAAAACCAGTGAGAGCACCGCGATATTTTTCTTTCGCCTCAGGATCGTGAAGATTTGAGATTTTTTCGTAAGTTTGAGCAAGAATATCTTTAACGTGGATGAATCTGTCTTTTACAAAGGTTTGTGATACTTCAAAAAGTGATTTCTCTGCTTCTTCAAGTATTTCCGGAAGATTTCCGGTTTCGTTATAGCCAAGCCCCATAATTATGTCTCCGGCCTTAATCAGTCTTCTTAAAGTTGATTTTTCTTTGACAATAATTGCATATTCGACAATGTGTGACGCTGTATATGTATCGGCTGTGAGATCGGCTAAATAAGAAACTCCGCCAATCACACTAAGCAGATTTCGATCTTCAAGATGATTTGTGATCGTAACCAAATCGACAGGCATGCGCTTATTAAAGAGCTCATTGATTGCAGAATAAACAATGGCATGAGCTTCGTGGTAAAAATCCTCGGCTTTTAAAAAGTCCGCCACCTTGATGATTGCGTCCTTATCTATCATAAGCGCGCCTAAAGTAGCTTTTTCGGCATCGAGTGAATAAGGCGGTATTTTTGCTGATGGATTAGCCATGGGAATTTAGTTTTGCATAAGTTCATGAAAAATTCAAACTTATTTAATGTGTTTCGAGTATAATTCGCGGCATGTCAACAAAGAACCGCTTACTTATCTGCAAAATAGGGGAAGACATCGCTGAGAAATATCTTATTTTACGCGGTTATAAGATTTTGTGTCGAAATTTCAGAAAGCGCGTTGGAGAAATTGATTTAATTGCTGAATTTCGTGGAAAAATAATTTTTATCGAAGTTAAAACGCGAAAAAATAATATTTTTGGTGATCCCGAAGATTCGATTTCAAAAAATAAAATTAGAAAAATTTTTGAAACAGGAGTCGCATTTATGCGAGAAAATAGCCTTAAAAATGCATTTCAAATTGATATCGTATCAATAAAACTAAACGAGTATAATGTGTTAAAAAGATTAACACATTTTAAAAACGTATGCCTTTAAACAAAAAAATATCAATTGTAATTTTGATTATTGGTTTTTTACTTGCTTTTAATTATGCATGGAAAAATTATATAAATGTCGGAATTTTGGCTTTTCAAGGCGAAATTCCGTTTGGCGTGCAGGCTAATGACAAATCTCTCGCTTGTAGTTCCGATGTGTGCGAAATGAATGTTGCGCCCGGCCAATATTCTGTAAAAATTCAAAAAGTTGATTATGAAGATATTGAGCAAACCGTTGATGTAAAACGATCCGAAAAGCTTGTTATTGGTGCGAAATTTAAAAAGAAAATTTCTTTCTCGGAAGGCACGCCAATTAACGACAAGTATCAAAAATTATTGAATTTTGTTTTACCTTTGGAATTTGCTTATGACGCAGAATTGCAAAAAAGCTATGATGCGATTTTTCAGCTTATAAAAGATATAAATGGCACTAAAAGAAATGTTGTTTTTCAAAAACATAATGACATACTCCAAATGGCTGCGATTATTTTTGGAGAAAAAAATGTTTATTTTTTGGCGAGCAATTTTAAAAAACCTATTGATATAAGTCGAACGCTTGCTGATGATGCGAAAGCTGCAATAAGCCCGACTGAATCGCTTGTTGTATTTTTTGATAATAGCGGTAAAAATCAGGCTTTAAAAAGTCTTGGATTTGACGCAAAAGGAGGCGGTCATTCAAACCCGGTTGTTGTGACTTATTTCACAAAGCAAATAGCTGCGAATTATTTGATCTTTTCCGGTAATGGAAAATTTGTTTTTGCAGCTGATAAAACGTCGATTTACAAAATTGATCTTGCGGCTAAATCAAAAGAAAATGTCGCTGATTTTGATTCTGAAGTTTACGGTATAAAACCATCCAATGATGGAAAACTCTTGCTTGTTGAAACTGCGGATTTGAAATCGTTTGTTGTCAACACTGAAACGCGCACAAAAAAACTTATTGATCTTAAAAATTTACGAATAAACTTCGCCTATTGGACCGCAAAAAATTCGATAATTTTAGCTTATCCTGCAAGCGCCGACAATGTTGTTCTAAATTATGAAGATGCAATAAAATCGATTGAATCCGGAGAGCAAAACGCGGCTAATAATAAAGTTTTTACGCGTATCGCAGAATATTTTCCAGAAACTTCAAATATTAATGTTGTTCGTGATATAGCAACGCTTTCCAAATTTCCTTCGCGAATGGATTTTGTTGAAATGAATGACTTGAGACGCGTGATGCTTTTGGTTGATAAAAATATTTATAACTTGGATTTCACTGTCAGATAAAGCTTGTGGTTCTATTTTCTCAGACACGCTTGATTTACCCGGCGTGTAAATTTTCGCTAGCGTTCGGTTTGCACTCTTTTGCTTCGCAAAAACCGTGCCCGTGCAAACCTCACGACTGTCTTCGAAAATATCTCCACAAGCTTTTCCCTTAATCAAAAATCGTGTCATCAAAATGTTAATAAATTTTTATAAATCATTTATAAGTATTTAATCTCGCACTGATAAAATTTGTGTGATTATTTTTTAATCTAATTTTTATGCTTGCAAAAGTTTTTAGCGCGTGCAATTTCGGAATTGATGTTTATTCTGTTGATGTTGAGGTTGATATTGCGAACGGTATGCCGGTTTTTTCGATTGTTGGACTTGGTGATGTTTCGGTCCAAGAAGCGCGTGAACGCGTGAGATCGGCAATAAAAAATAGTAATTTTGAATTTCCGCAAAATAGAAAAACCGTGAATTTGGCGCCTGCCGATTTACGTAAAAAAGGATCGATTTTTGATCTTCCGATTGCTATTGGAATTCTTTTTGCGAGCGGACAAATAAAACTGCATTCAAATTTAAAAAATACTTTCAAAGAGGGAATTTTTATTGGTGAGCTGGCCTTGAACGGTGATGTCAAAAAAATTGATGGTGCACTTACGATTACGGAATTTGCAAAACAAAACGGATATAAAAAAATATATTTACCATATGAAAATTTCGCAGAAGCAAGCCTTATATCTGACATTGAAATTGTGCCTGTAAATTCTTTAAAACAAATTGTGGAATATTTTAAAACCGAAAGAAATAACAGCCATGGATTTGCTGAAACCGGCGAGCTTGAATCAATGCCTTGGCCGGATCGCGCAGAAAATAATTCCAATGACTTTCAATATATTCACGGACAGGACTTTGCAAAAAGAGCTCTTCAAATTTCAATTGCCGGCGGACATAATTTGCTAATGATCGGACCTCCAGGATGTGGTAAAACAATGCTTGCTAATGCGGTTAAATCTATTTTGCCGGAAATGGATTTCGATGAATCGATTGATGTCACGAAAATCTATTCCGTGGCCGGAATGCTTAAAAAAGGGGAGTTTATAATGAAAAAACGACCATTCCGCGAGATACATCATACGGCTTCGCCGATAAGCATTCTTGGTGGTGGTCAAAATATTATGCCGGGAGAAATCTCACTCGCACACAGAGGCGTTTTGTTTTTTGATGAATTGACTCTTTTTCCGCAAAGCGTTATTGAAAATCTCCGCCAACCGCTTGAATCAGGCCATATTACGATCAGTCGTACGAAATATAAAACGAGCTATCCGTCGGATTTTATTTTTATTGGCGCGATGAATCCTTGCTCTTGCGGATATCTTGGAGATGAAAAACGTGTTTGTATTTGTACGGATACGCAAATAAAGGCTTATAAAAATAGAATTTCCGGACCGTTTTTGGATAGAATAGATTTGATTGTGAATATGAAAAAAGCGCAAAAATCCATTCCAAAAAATAATTTTTCTGAAATATACGATTCAATAAAAATGGCTCGCAAAAAGCAAAAAGTGCGTTTTGGAAAATCGATGCTCAATAAAAATATTCCGGCAAACAATCTTGAAAAATTCTGTGAGCTCGACAAAGAATGTCGTGATTTTTTAAAATCCGCCACTTCAAAATTAAATATCTCGATGCGGACATATCACAAAATCATAAAAGTCAGTAGAACAATTGCTGACCTTGAAAATTCAGACAAAATTAATCGCTCTCATTTGGCTGAAGCAATGCAATACAGGGGTTAATTATATCAAATTTTTGCTTTACAAATGGGCAATTCCTGATAGAATGGGTTTTCTATGGACGAAAGATATAAATTACATTGTGATAGCAGTGGAGAAGATAACAAAGGCGGCGATGGTCGTTCTAATGTGCCACGCAATAATATTTTCGTCAGGCTGAAGGCTCTTACCTCTCCATTCAGAGATCACCTTACCGCTACGGCTGCGCCTTCTGACTATGCGGATATTGATATCTGCTCTAAAGCCCCTGATATGCTTGCCCGAATTGCTTTGTCTACTGATTTTTCGATTGAAAAAAGAAGACGAGCCGTTGAATTATTGGGACATCTTTTGGATGCTGGCGAATTTTCAGCTATTAAATTTTTAATACAAATCGCTGATCCGAATAAATTAATAATTGGCACACGTTATTGCCCTAAAATACATGATATGGCGCGTGAAATTCTTGATAAACATAGAATTCCTTGGAAAAATTGCACCATCCTTACTGATTTTCGTGGAGAGAGAGGAACTATTGAACCTCACGGAGGACGGTAGACTTTTTTTGGCTTAAATACTATAATTTCGCAGTAAGCAAAGCTTGCTGCAAGCAGTAAAAAAATCATTATGTTCAAATATCTCATCAAAGGTGGAATTCCGCTCAATGGAGAAGTCCGAGTTAGCGGATCAAAAAACGCCGCACTGCCTATTTTGTGTGCAACGATGCTCACAAAAGAAAAATGTATTTTGAAGAATGTGCCGGAAATTGCGGACATCTATTCCATGATTGATATTTTGAAAGAACTTGGCGCACATGTTAATTTTGCAAATAATGTTCTTGAAATTGAAACTTCGGAAATCAAAGGCATTACGCCTCCAAAAGAAGCGGTTTGTCATATGAGAGCTTCGATTTTAGTTATTCCACCTTTGCTTGCACGAAAAGGAAAAGTCGATATGAGCTTTCCCGGTGGATGCGTTCTTGGAAAACGTTCGATCGATGCACATACTTTTGTTTTTGAAAAATTTGGTGGAAAAATTAAGAATGATAAAACCGGAATAAATATTGAGGCTAAAGAATTAAAAGGCGGACTTGTTGTTCTTCCGGAAATGAGTGTTACGGCTACAGAAAATGCAATTATGATGGCTGTATGCGCAAAAGGGGAGACTGAGATAAGGCTTGCTGCAACAGAACCGCATGTTCAGGATTTGTGTAAATTTTTGAAAAAAATGGGTGCGAAAATTGCAGGAATTGGAACCACGACTTTGAATATTGAAGGTGTAAAAAATTTGCATGGCGCGGAATATGAGATTTGCGGAGATTATCTTGAAGCGGGGACATTTGCTCTTGCCGGAATACTCACAAAAGGGCACGTGAAAGTGACTGGAATTGATACGTCTTTTCTTGATATTTTATGGCAAAAGCTTGAGGAAATGGGCGTGAAATTAAATGTTCAGAAAAATTTTGTCGAAGTTTTTCCTGTTAAAAAATTAAAATCGATTAGGGTTCTTCGAACCGCCGCTTATCCAAGCTTTCCAACTGATTTGCAAGCACCGTTTGGAGTCCTTTTAACGCAAGCAAATGGCGTCAGTAAGATTTTTGAAACGCTTTTTGAAGGAAGGCTCAATTATTTGATGGAACTTGAAAAAATGGGTGCAAAAGTTGAAATCTTGAATCCAAATCAAGCTTGAATAATCGGTCCTTCAAAATTGCGCGGATGCCCTGTTTCAAGCCTTGATATAAGGGCTGGCGCTGCGATGATTTTAGCAGGACTTTGCGCTGACTCTGCGACTGAAGTTTCAAACATTCAGTACCTTCATCGCGGATATGAGAAGATGGATGAGAAGCTGAGAAATTTGGGGGCAGACATAGAGAAGACCTGCACAATTACTAAGCTCTGAGTGCTCTAATTTCTATGGCGTGAAAATCGTTTCACCATCGGAAATAAATTCAAGAGTGCCGGAAAAATCATTCCGGAATATTTGAATATTGCGCTTTTCCAAGCGGTCTAAAGCTTCTTTATGTGGATGACCAAAGCGATTTTTTGCACCACTTTGAATAACCGCATAAGTCGGATTGATTTCATATAAAAATTCTTCGCCTGTTGAATATTTACTTCCGTGATGGCCGATTTTTATTAAATTCGCTGAAAAATCTTTATCTGATTTTAAAGCCAAATTTTCTTCTTCGATTGGTGCGTCACCGGTAAAAATAATGCTTGTTTTTCCGTATAATAAGCGAAAAATCAATGATGACTCGTTGGCAGATTTTTTGCCTGAAATTGTCGAATCCGAATATAAAAAATCCATAAAAACTCCGGCTCCAAAATCTATATCTGAATTTTGCGGAACAAATGCAGTTTCAATTTTGCGTGATTTTATTTCGTTTAAAAGCGTTGAATACAATGGATCGGAAGAACCTGCGTTCGGTAGCAGAATTTTGCCTATTTCATAACGTTTTACAACTTCCAGCATGCCTTCAAAATGATCTTTATGCGGATGCGA
>JBAYGM010000041.1:0-8376 GCA_041666705.1 Candidatus Altimarinota bacterium
AACCCCCGCCACCTGCTTATCAAAAGGCAAAAACATCAAAACCGCAGTAACAAAAGTCAAATAAATCGCAATCCCGCCGTAATAAGGAATTCTTCCTCTTTTTAAACCATATTTCCATGGTCGATCCAACATTCCAAGGTTTGGAAAAATCCTTACAGCCAAAAACGTCAAAAGCAAGCCCAAAGCAAAAGCGAATATGATTGGATAAAAAAATTGCATAAACAAATTATAAAGGCGTATTAATTAATTCGCAAAAATCACTTTCTCAACATCTTCCGCGACTTTCAGATCTTCAAGCTTTGCCGCTTTATCAACACTAAAACCACCAACTGCTTCCCTTCTAAGCTCCTGCAAATAAGCCCCGCATCCAAGCTTTTCACCAATATCAAAAGCTAAACTTCTTATATAAGTCCCTTTCCCACATCTCACTCGAATATCCAAATCCGGCCATTTGTAATCAACAATTTCAACATCGTAAACCTTGACTTTTCGCATAGTCAATTCAACCTCAACGCCTTTTCGCGCATAATCATAAGCTCTTCGACCTTTAATTTTTATTGCGGAAAACTTTGGCGGCATCTGTTCAATATCGCCCACAAACTGCTGAACAATTTTTTTGATCACATCTAGCGAAACACAAGATCTATCAAACGATTTCGCCCCTTTTCCATACGGAACAATAACGCCATCCCTATCATAAGTATCTGAAACCGCACCAAATCTAACTTTTGCCAAATATGTTTTATCGCTACCAAGAAATTCATCCAATCTTTTTGTCGCTTTACCAATCGCAATAATCAAAACTCCGGTCGCAAAAGGATCAAGCGTCCCGCCGTGCCCAATTTTTCGCACTCCCGTAACGCGCCTCAAATAATCTATAACCTTAAAAGAAGTTATTCCGGTCGGCTTATCAACAATCAAAAAACCATTCAAATCAGCCATTTTATTTATAAATTATTTAAATTTCAACTTTAATTTCACGCGATAAAATACCTTTTATTACCTCAACATCATTCCAAGGAATTTTCTTTCCATGAATCATCATAATTTCTTCACAACCTTTTCCGGAAACAATCACGGTATCGTCTTTTTTGGCTAAAGAAAGGCCCAATTTAATCGCCTCATACCTATCCGGAATCTTCCAAAATTTCTCCCCTTCTTTGCGCTTTATACCTTTCGCAATCATTTCAATAATTTCAATTTCATCCTCTTCGTAAGGATCATCGTCCGTCAAAATGATATAGTCGGCATATTTATCCGCGATTTCACCCATAATCGATCTTTTGCCCTTATCTCTGCCTCCACCGGTCGCTCCAAAAACAACAATCAAATCCCCTTTTGTTAATCTGCGATAAATCGAAAACAACTTTTCAAGCGCATCAGAAGTGTGTCCGTAATCAACAATAATCTTATATGGTTGACCAAATTTTAAGTTTTCAAATCTGCCCGGAACGGTTGAGCATTTTTCAAGAGCACTCTTTATCGTCTCAAGCGGAATATGCTCAGCCAAAGCAATACAAGCAGCCGCAAGTGCATTGTAAACATTTACCTCGCCAATCAAATTCAAATTAATATCAATATCCCCAAACGGAGTAGAAAAAATCCACTTTGAACCCTCATCGTGCAACACAACATTTTTGGCTCTACAAAGCCCCGATTCAATACCGTATGTATATTTTCGATCAGCGTTATATTGGTTAAAAAATTCAAAATTTTCCTTATCATCAATATTTAAAATCGACGCGGAAGGTTTACCGGTTTTACCTTTATAAGAAGACAAACTTCGAAACAAAAGCTCTTTCGCTTTTCTATATTTTTCAAAACCGCCATGATATTCAAGATGATCAACTGTAACATTTGTAATCGCCGCGCTACCAAAATTAACGCCCAAAACCCTTGATTGATGAAGAGCATGTGAAGAAACCTCAATAATCGCATGCGTACAACCTTCGTTCACAAGCTGTCTCAAAAACTTTTGAATAAAACCCGCGCTCTGCGTTGTCATTTTCGTAACATTAGTCCACTTTTCATCTTTAATACGAAAATTAATTGTAGAGGCCATCCCAAAAGGAATTCCGGCTTCGTGAAAAATATCCGCAATCAAATTAACGGTTGTCGTTTTCCCATTTGTCCCCGTCACCCCAATGACTTTCAATTTTCTCGCAGGAAATCTATAACGAATATTCGCAAAAATAGCCATTATCTTGTGATACAGAAGCTTTAAAGGAGATAACAATTTATTCATTTTTATTATTTTTTATAATCTCAACATCATCGGAAATAGCTTTTTTAAGCTCTTCAATCGAATCAAATTTTCTCACATCTCGCACTTTATTTCCAATTTCAAAATCAATTTCATAGTCACCAATCTCACCTTCAAAATCGATTAAATAAATCTCCAAACTTGGCTTTTCTATACCAAAAATGCCCCTTGTCCCATAAAAAAGTGCACCCAAATATTTTTCGTCACCAACAAAAACATTCGCGCTATAAACGCCAAATTCATATTTAAAATCCACCGGAATATCAATATTAACAGTTGGATAACCGAGGTCTTTCCCTTTCCCAATACCTTTAATTATTTTCCCTCTCATTTTATTTTTTAGAAAGCCCAAAAGCACATCCGGCAATCAACCAAAACTGCATTGCCAAGTCGTTTTTCCAAAACGGCGTATCAACAAATCCATGTACAACAATAACAAGCATCATAGCCGCAAGAACAACAATAAGCCTTCTTCTAACATCAGAATTTTTATTCCTTAAAAGCATAAAAACCTGAAACAAAATCGCCAAAAATACAAAAAGCCCAATAATGCCGGAATAAAGCCATGTTGTCATGAAAACATTATGCGGATGCAACATTTCTTCCCTCACAGGCACGCGTCCAAGAACACCTTCCGCATGTGCACTATATTCATTTTGAAACTGTCCAAGCCCAATTCCCATAACAGGATTTTTCGCTATCAAATCGCCTGCGACTTGCCATGTTTCAAGCCTAATCGCAGAAGAAGTTCCATCTTTAAATGTAAATAAAGTATTAAATTTCCATGCATCAAGTTTTGGCACCAATAAGCCCAAAAATGCAACAAGTAAAACTGTAAAAATGACTATTCTTTGCACGCTTGAATGTAAATTTTGTCTCCATGGAGAAAAGCAATAATGATAAATACTATATAAAATTGCGGCAAAAATAACGCCAATAAATGCACCATAAGAATTGGTTGCCGTAAGCGCAAAGCCCGTAATCAAAGCGCATCCCAAATAAGCAAAAAAGAAGGCCATATTTGTCTCATCAACTTCTTTTCTAAATATTTTAATAAAAACTTTTTTCCACCACGGCATCTCAATTACACGAATATTCTGCCATGCCAAAATCGCAGCATAAACAAACGCGGGAGCTATAAAAAACGCTAAATAATTCGCAGACTCAAAAGGCCCTATCACGCGATTATCAACCAAGATTCCATGCATATATTGATAAATCCCAATAACTGATAAAACAACTGCGGAACCAAGATAAGCATCCAACAAACGCCTTGCATCAGCTAAATTCTTGATAAATCCTTTGACGATAAAGAAATAAACAATCGGCGCAAAAATCCATCCTTTCAAAATTCCAAGAGCCTGATTTCTGGCCTCAATAGGAGCAACAAAAACCGCAACAACATTAACAACAAAAAATGCAAAAACCCAAAATTCAATTTTTCTGAAAATATTTCCCTCAAAAAAATCATCAAACCACTTAAGAGCTCTTTTTCTATAAGCTATCAAAAGAGCAAAAGCTGTCGCATACGTAAGCCATTCAACAAATGTAAAAGGAATTCCATAAAATTCAAATTTCAGCAAATACAAAGGAAAAAACGCAGAAAGAAGAATCGTGAAAAACCTTGGATAATGAAAAACTAAAACTGCCCATGCGACAAAAATAGCAATAAAAGTAATATCCATATTCTATTGTTTAGGGGATGTTTTTATGTCAATTAAGCCATATGTTCCGTCCGCTCTCTTATACACAACCGCAGGAGTTCCCGCCGCAACATTTTCAAAAACAAAAAAATCGTGACCAAGCAATTCCATTTGTTCAATCGCCTCCTCTTCATCCATTGATTTCAAATCATTAAAAACTTTTCTCTTTAAAATCTTTTTCAATTCAACATATTCCTCTTGCGTTCCAGCAAGTTGTTCAAGCGTTGATTTTGGCATCAATTTACCAGAATCCACTCTTCTATGGAGCTTTCCTTTATATCTTTCGATTTGCTTTCTAAGCTTTTCTTCACATAAATCAGTAGCTTCCTGAACTGTTTTTCCATCAACCTCCGCTCGAATAAGCGCATGTGGCACAATCATTGTAATCTCAATTGAAACATTATTATCTGTCCCCTTCATTTTATTATCTTTAACGTTAACGTGAACCTCAGCCGACTCATCATTCATGCGATCTGCAAACGTCGCAAGATGCTCAATCTTCTTAAGAATATAATCTTTTTGTTCGTCATTAAGATCAAAATGACTCTTCGAGAATTGGATGTTCATGTGCTTATTAATGTTATGGGTTTAAACACTTTTTTATTATACGGGCCTGTGTTCGCCTACGGCGAACGGCCTGACCAAGTCTAAAATTGCTTTTTTAGGATCAGGTGAATTTGTTACTCCGGAAGCGACAAGAATACCTTGCGCGCCTAGCTCAAGAGCTATTTTCGTATCCTCACCGTTCTTAACGCCCGCACCAACCAAGACCTTATCGCGACCGATCAATTCAACAGACTTCACAATAATATCCGGCTTTGCCTTTGCAACAGAAATGTCGCCACCAATCAATTCAGGCGGCTCAACTGCGATCAAATCCGGACCAAATTTAACTACATCAGCACCCTTTTCCGGCGTATTCGCACAAACGATAACAAATAAACCCGCCGCCTTTGCGGCTTCAATGCTTTTTTGCAAAACTTCATCCGAAATCTGATGTTCGGAATGATTCAAAAGCGTTCCTGAAACACCAAGGCTTTTAAGAAGTTTTGGAGGAAGAAAGCCCGTACGCGCACCAAAATCAACAGGATCACAGTGCTGTGCAAAAACCGGAATCTTAACAGCTGCAACAACGTCTTTTATATCAACAGCAGAAACCGCAATCGCGATGCTTAAACCAGTTTCATTCGCAACCTCATCATGAATTTTAGCCAACGCAACGGCATTAAAACCTGTTGATTTCTCATAGGCCTTAAAATTAACAAGGAGCAATGGAAGCTTCATTTTTATTTAGGTTATATCTTAAAATAATTTACCACAAAAAAAGACCCCGGACAAGCCGAGGTCTTTTTCAAAAATCATATTACTTTTTATTTCCAAGAAGTTATATTACATCCCAATGTAACACCATCCGCTTTAACGGAAGTCATCTTCGTGCTATTGCCACCAGCTTTGGCCGTCATAAAATCCGTTCCAAGTTTTTTACAAACATTTGTATTATTGGTTTTCATGAAAGCATTGGCAACAACCGGAGTGGTTGTTATACAACCAACCTTACCGGCAGTTGAAACAACGGCTAATGCACCACTCACGTCTTTAGCAGTATCTTTTTTTGTAAATGAATTGTTTATCATCGAACAGACTTGAGTATTGTAAGTGGAAGCTAAAGTCGAAGACAAAGTACATGTTGGAACCATTGCTTTAATAGATAAATACGCAATGCCAGATGCAAGAGCATCTGGTGGTTGAACTGAACTATCTTTTGGCATCTTATCCAAAAGGTTTTTCAAATTAAGCTGAGCTGCATCACATTTTTCCTTACCAAGCAAAGCGGTATAAGCAGCATTATCATCAGCAGTAGCGTCACAGTTAGACAGATTTTTAATTTGATTCAATAAACTAGCAATTGTAGCGGAATCTTTATTGGCAGCAAACGCAGCTTTTAATTGATCTTTCAAGTCTTTACACTTATCCGCGCTTCCTAATGTTCCAAAAGCACCAAGCGCAGCTGCATCAGAAGGTCCAAAGGCACAACCACTAATTTGGCCAACCTTTCCAAAAGCGATCTTAGCAGAATCATAATCACCCTCATCAACAGCATCGGCAAATATGTCCTTCATCTTTAAACAGTTATACACATTAAGATCATTCATAGCAACGCTACAAGAAGTCATTGTACCGTAAAGAGTTTCCAAATTCGCAAAATTAGAATCTTTAGCATTTAACAAAGCGTGGAATGTATCTTTTTGAACAGCGCAAGGATTTGGGCTTTGATTGAAACAAGCTGCCGACTTAACACTGGTATACAAACTCCATATTTCAGCTGACGTCTTAGATTTATCTGATATTTTTTTAACAGTTCCGCATATATCACAAGATCCGCCTTCTTTTGTAAGATTAACAGTAACGGTGTTCAAAGCATTCAAATCATAAGATCCGCTAGATCCACAATTTTTATATTCCGTTAAAGTCGCTCCGTTGCTCTTATTATAAGCCTCGAATGAAACATTCTTAAAAGACGTAAGAGCAAGCGAAACACCATTATTGAATTGAGCAATCATACGAACGCCTACAGGCTCTGGAGCCTTAACGTTAAAATCATCATAAACGGTCACGCTATTACCGACAGAATTTGTTGGTTGAGGGGCAGTAAAAATATTTCCTTTCATCCCGCTTCCACTGGAAGACTGATAAAAGTAATACCCTCCTACGGCCAAAACGGCAATCAGCAATACGCCGATTAACATTTTTTTGTTCATTTTTTAGGGGTTAAATTTATATTAAAAAAATTGTATATCTGAAAACTAAATAAAATTATAATTAATAATTTACACAAAAGCAAATAGTATTATTATTGGGAACAATAAGCGTGACAACAAGCTCGTTTGTAATTTTCATAACATATAGCATACAATAAGCTCATGCCAGATGAAAAAAAATCAGAAAAAGTACAAAATATTTATCTTTTCCATGGCGAAAATATTTTTTCCGGAACAGCCGAACTAAACAGATGGAAAGATGAATTTGTTAAAAAACATGGAGATAGCGACATGGAGGTTTTTGAAGATATCGAAAAAACGGATGGAATGATTTCCGCCATGTTAATCGCACCTTTTTTAAGTGAAAAAAAACTGGTTATTATAAAAAATTATATTGAAAATCATAGTAAAAAACAGATAAAAGGATCAACAAATGAGTCAGAAGATAAGCCTGCAGACGAAAAACAAACAAAAAAGCTTGTAAGCGCACTTTCAAAAGTCCCCTCTTCCACAATCGTTGTTTTTTTTGAAGAAAAAGAAATCAAGACCGGCGCAATTTTTAAAAAAATCAAAGAAATCGGCACGATCAAATTATTCAAGATTTTTACCGAATTCGAGCTCCAAAATTTCATCAAAGCGCTCGCCGAAAAATCAAAAAGCCAAATCAAACCGGATACAATAAAATACCTAATAGAAGCCGTAAACGCTGATTCTTGGGCCGCCGAGAAGGAAATGGAAAAACTCGCAACATACCGTCTCGGCAAAGAAATAACAAAAGAAGATATTGATATGCTTGTCCCCCCAAACCCACTAACGTCGATCTTTAAACTCACAGACGCAATTGCCGAAAAAAACGCATCAAAAACCATGAAATTATTCCACACACTCATTTCAAGCGGAGAAAATCACCATCAAATTTTCAGCATGATATTGCGACATTTTCGACTTTTAACACTTGCTTGGGATCTTAAAAATCAAAATCTTTCATATAATCAAATGGGGCAAAAATTCCACTTATATGACCCACGAATTCATCCGTTTGTAATAAGCATTTATAGTCAACAGGCTAAAAATTTCAATCTTGATCGTTTGCGTGAAATTTATGCAATGCTCCTCAAGACCGACGCCGACACCAAGACCGGCAAGATTAAGGAAACTGTTGATAATAAGACGGAAGCGATGCTGGCAATGGAAAAATTGATAATCAACTTATGTAAGTAAATTCATTCCAAGTCACACCAAGTCACTCCAAGTCACTCCAAAAGATTTCCAATATCCAATTCTCAATATTTTAATTTGGGATTTTTTTGGAGTGAGTTGGGATAAATTGGAGTAAATTGGAGTAACTTATCCTAGTATCTTTCAAGGTATTTCTCCATCTCCCACTGCGTCACTCTAATTCGATATTCATCCCATTCTTTCATTTTCGCATCATAATATTTACCGAATATGTGTTCGCCAAGAACATTTTCAACAAGCTTGCTCTTTTTAAATTCCTGCAAAGCTTCAAATAAATTTTTTGGCAAAGAAGCAATGCTTTTCAGGTTTCGATCAGCTTCAGATAAATGGTAAATATTTTCTTCAACAGGCTTTGGTGGCACCATCTTTTTCTTTATTCCATCCAAACCGGCCGCAAGCATAACAGAAAAAG
>JBAYGM010000042.1:0-8258 GCA_041666705.1 Candidatus Altimarinota bacterium
GGGCGAAGATTGTTTTGAAGAATATTTTTATATCGAGCCAAATTGCCCAGTTTTGGATGTAATAAGTATCGAGTCTGATTTCTGTGTCAAAATCAAGGTTGCTTCTGCCTTGTGATTGGGAAATTCCGGTTACACCCGGTTTGATTGTTAAAACGAATTTATCAGATTCGCGATATTTTTCGACTTCTTCCGGTAAGTGCGGACGTGGTCCGACAAGGCTCATATTTCCGGCTAAAACATTAAATAATTGTGGTAATTCGTCGATGCTTGTTTTGCGGAGAAATTTACCAAGCTTTGTCACGCGCGGGTCATTTTTGATTTTAACAAGAGGGGAGTTTTTGCGCATGTTCAAATGTGCAAGCTCTGTATATCTTAAGCTGTCTGTATTTGGCGTCATTGTGCGGAATTTGAAGAATTTGAACTTTTTTCCATATTGTCCGATGCGCATAACAGGGGAGCCGTCGTCTTTTTTTGAAAAGAGGATTGGGCCTTTTGATGTGCATTTTATTAAAATTGCGGTAATTAACATAATTGGCGAAGCGATAATCAACATTATGAATGAGCCGAAAATGTCGAGAGTTCTTTTTATGACGCGGCCCCAGCCTTCAAGGGGAGTTGATTTCATCGTGAGGATTGGAATATTTTTTATTTCGCTTATGTCGATGTTTATTTGTTGAACTTCAACTAGGTCCGGAATGAACCTGTATATTATGTGATTTTCGCGACAAATTTGGAAAATATCACGTTTATGTAGACTTGATTTGCTTTGAATTATTTCGTCTATTTTTGCGCGCTTTATGAATTTTTTTAAATCTTCAATTGATGTAATTTTTTGTTCCGTTTGAATTAATTGATATTCATTTTTTTCCAATATTTCTTTTTTGATTATGTCTGCAATATCTGTTTCGCCAAGAATAAGGACTTTTGTTTTTCCTATGCCATAATGCAAACATGATTTTTGAATTATTTTTATTAAAATTCTTCCGATGAAAACGAAAATCATTGTTAAAAGCCAGCTATATCCAAGCGCAAGGCGTGAGAATGGGAATTCTCTGATTATAAAAAAGTAGGCGATTATTAGTGTTAACCAAATCGTTGTTGAAAGGAAAATTTTGCCGAATTCTTTCCATATTGAAGCTGTGATTTTCATTGCATACATGCGGTTGAATGCAAAAATAGCGAGAAGGATAATTGTTAAAATAGTGCTAAATTCGATATATTCATGCCATGGTTGAAATAGATCTAAAGTGAATGGTGTGTGAAAGCCCGGGATTGGGTCTTCGATTGCGCGTAAACGATATGCAAAAACTGCGGCGAGCATAATTGCCGCCATATCAACCGGAATTTTTGCCAGTCCAAAAATAATCTCACTTTTCTTCATGAGATCATTATAGCAACATTTTTTTAATTGCGAAGGCTCTTTAATAAGCCGAGTTTTGTGCGCCGATTATAAAAAGGCGTCATGATCATCTATCTTGTTTGCACATTACTGCGCAACGTCTTGCAGCGGGAAGACGCGAGTTTCGGAAACGAACTTAAGTGCGATAAAGCTTTGCTATCGCTCGAATCTTTCCAGCCCGCCTTGCACTACATAAGGTTTGCCGTACCCTCCGGTTGCCCGAAGATCTCCGCTTAAGCGGACTTTTCACCTTTCACCGAGCTTGCGCGCGGCTAGTATTGTCTCTGTGGTACTTTCTCTATCTGCGGTTTTGTTTGATTGGAACGCAGACGACGGGTGTTACCCGTTATATTTTTCCGATAGTGCTCGGACTTTCCTCATGCTTGTAATAAAACAGGCACGCGATCATGTAAAAGAACCTTCGCGTATTTATAATATAACAAATCGCAAAAAAAGCAAGGGCCTAAAGGACGGAGGCAATTTTTGTAGAATTAAGCTTTTCTTTTCTTGAGCTTATCGTATTCACGCCTGAAGAATCTTATGGCGTTGAGACATTCTTCCGCTTTTTTGTTGCCCGGTTCGATTTGGACGACTTTTGAGAATAATTTTTCAGCTTTTTCAAAGTTTTTTTCGTTCATATAAATGACGCCGAGATCGCTCATAATCAATGGATCTTCCGGGCTCAAAGAAAGTGATCTTTCCAGGAGGACGATGCCTTTTACTTTATGGCCTTCGTGATACATGCTCCAGCCGAGGCATCTTAAAATTTCTGGATGGTTTTGATAAACCTTATCCGCTTTTTCAAGATATTCGATTGAAGTTTTCCATTTTCCAAAGCATGAATATAAAAATCCGATTAAATAGTTCGCGTTTGCGCTTTCAGGATTGATTTTGATTGCCATTTCAAGAGCTTTCTTGGCTTTGAAGTATTCTTTTAAGCTAAGAAAATTGTCGCCGATTTCTTCATAAGCTTCTGCGCATTCCAAATCAGACATCAAAACTCTTTCGCAGAGTTTTATTGCTTGTTCGTGTTCGCCGGCCTGCTTCAATTCCTCGGCTTTTTCGATTACGACGTTGGTTCCAGCGTCTGACATTTTTTTGTTTTTATTTTTTGTATTCTTACTATTATAGCTGAAAAGTCGTGAAAATTCAAGGGTAAATACGTGGGACTATGTGAGATTGAGTTCGGTAAAAATTTGACAAAAATGATTTAACAGAACATCATACTGTCTTAATTTTTAAAATATAATTATATGGAGAAAGCTAGAGCAGTGGTACGAGTTGAAACACCGTTTTTTAGTGGCATTTCTGTTCCAATTGCATTTCAAGGCGTGGTTGTGACGGCGAATGCTTTGCCTGAAGGTGGAACAGAGATTGCGACAACATCTGTTGATCAGGCTAGATTAGAAGAAATTGTTAGAAGCCTTGGGCATACGATAAAAGCCTCTGTTCCGGAAGCGGGGATTTAAACTTTAAATTTATATTTAGAGCTTTGTTTTGCAGATTTTTTCCAAATGCTTTCGAATCTCCGGTCCCGTGTCATCCCTTTTTAACGCGAAGTCGATTGTTGCTTTTAGTAAGCCGATTTTGTCGCCTGTGTCATAACGGGTTCCTTCGATTTCGTAGCCGTAAATTGGGTGAGTTTTAATGAGTTCGCGGAAGGCGTCAATTAAGCGAATTTCTTTGTCTTTTGTTCCTGATTTTGCGCGTTTAAGAATTTCCATGATATTTGGAGTGACGATGTATTTGCCGATTATTGCGAGATTTGAAGGCGCTTTTTCAGGCGATGGTTTTTCGACAAGCGATTTGATTTTGTGAATTCTGCTATTTGATTTGTCGAATTTTGATTTTTCCACTTCTACGACTCCGTATGAGCTGACAAGCGATTTATCAACGCGCTCAAGCCCAATTACAGGTGCCTTAACTTTTTTATAAACTTCTATGAGTTGTTTTAAAGCCGGAATTTTTGAATCAACAATGTCATCACCAAACATAATTGCAAAAGGTTCGTCATCAATTGCCGCGGCTGCGCAAAGAATTGCATGACCATCTCCAAGCGGATGAGGCTGGCGTACATAAACGAAATTTGCAAGGTTTGGAATGCTTTGAACTTCTTTTAAAAGTGAGCGTTTGCCTTTTTCAACTAGATTTAGTTCGAGTTCGGGCGAATAGTCAAAATGGTCTTCGATTGAGCGTTTGCCGCGTCCTGTGACGATTATGATGTCTTCTATTCCGCTTGCGACAGCTTCTTCAACGAGATATTGAATTACAGGCTTATCAACAATTGGAAGCATTTCTTTTGGTTGGGATTTTGTGATCGGAAGAAATCTTGTGCCAAAACCTGCGGCCGGGAAAACTGCTTTTTTAATTTGGTGTTTATGCATGTTTTTTGCCTTTTATATTCGATGTTTTAATTTGTGGCTTAGCTATTGGTTTCGCTTTTTTGTCGCCTGTTTCTTTTTCCGTGAAATAAGCCAAGAAATCGTCGCTGTTGAGTGTTTCTTTTTCCATTAAATCTTTGGCGATTTTTTTCAAAAGTTCGACGTTTTCATTGAGAATTCTTTTTGCTGTTTCGTGTCCTTTTTCAACGAATTTGCGGACTTCCGAATCGATTTTTGAGGCTATTTCTTCAGAATAATTTTTCATGTGACCAAAGTCGCGTCCAAGGAAAATTTCTCTATCGTGTTCGCCGTATGTAATTGGTCCAAGGTCACTCATACCGTATTCTGTAACCATTTTTCTGGCAATTCCGGTTGCGCGTTCGAGGTCATTTGATGCGCCTGTTGTGACGTCTCCAAAAATAATTTGTTCAGCACTATATCCGCCAAGCATGGATGCGATTTCATCTTGGAATTTATTTTTTGAATAAAGATGTTTGTCTTCTTCAGGCATAAACCAAGTGACGCCGAGTGCCATTCCGCGTGAGATAACGGAAATCTTGTGCACAGGGTCGCAATTTGATGATAAATGAGCCACGATTGCGTGTCCGACTTCGTGATGAGCTATGATTCTTTTTTCTTCTTTACTCAAAATTCTGGATTTTCTTTCCGGACCCATTGTGACTTTTTCAACAGCTTGTTCAATTTCTTCTCTTGTAATAACTTTTGCGTTTTTGCGTGCGGCAAGAATTGCGCCTTCATTCATCAAGTTTTCAAGATCTGCACCCGTGAAACCCGGAGTTGTTTTTGCGATTCTGCTGATATCAACACTCGTATCGAGAGGTTTGTTTTTTGCGTATATATTAAGAATTTCTTCACGTTCTTTTATATCCGGTGCGTCGACTGTTACTCTGCGATCAAATCTACCCGGGCGAAGAAGTGCGGGATCAAGAATGTCAGGTCTGTTTGTTGCGCTTATTACAATTACATTCGTATCTTGTTCAAAGCCGTCCATTTCAGTCAAAATTTGATTTAAGGTTTGTTCACGTTCGTCATGTCCGCCACCCATTCCTGCGCCTCTGTGACGGCCTACTGCGTCTATTTCATCGATAAAAATGATGCATGGGGCATTGCGTTTTGCTTTTTTGAAAAGATCGCGAACGCGGCTTGCGCCGACACCAACAAACATTTCAACGAATTCTGAGCCGGAAATGTTGAAAAATGGAACATTTGCTTCGCCTGCAACTGCGCGAGCGAGAAGCGTTTTTCCGCATCCTGGAGGCCCAACCAAGAGTACGCCTTTTGGAATTTTTGCACCTAATGCTGTGTATTTTAAAGGGTTTTTCAAGAAGTCTACGATTTCAAATAATTCTTGTTTTGCTTCTTTTGCGCCAGCTACGTCTTTAAATGTTGTTTTTTGTTTTTCGCCTTCGGCAAGGCGTGCTTTTGATTTTCCAAATGACATCGCTTGATTATTCGAGTTTTGCGCTGAGCGCATCATAAATACAAAAAACCCGATGATTAGCAAGAATGGAATTGCGCTTATCAGGAGATTAAGCCAAAAATCCGATGATTCTGTTGGCAAAACTTCAATCCCTACATTTGTTAATTTTTCTTTTGGAACACCGGCTTTGTCCAGCATGTCATAAATATTTTCGTTGCTGTCTGCATATGATACTTCTTTCGAATTGTCGGCTAGAGTTATATCCAGTTTATTTTTTGTAACTTTAACAGATCCGACTACGCCATCTTTTACTTGTTGGATAAACGTGCTAACTGGAACAGTTTTCGTGCTGCTGCTGGTTGGATTTACGATAAAAAATATTCCCGCAATAACTAGTGCTATTATTAATAAATAGATAATTCCACCGCGACCGCGGCTTTCAGGCATTTTCATATTGTTCATGTTTTTTTATTTTTAAGGTATAAGAAGTTTAGTACTTTTTGCGCTTAAAAACAAGGTTTTTTGGATTTGGGTTGTGTTATAATAGTGGCATGGAAAATAGAATCAAATCTTTGGAAAGTGAAATTTCCGAGATCAAGAAGAGGAATTTTCGGGTTGAGTCCGATAAAGCGTGGGAAGTAAGTATTTTTAGACGAGTCTTGCTTATGATTTTTACTTATTTGGCGATTGGAATTTATCTTTGGGCTGTAAATATAGAAAATCCATGGCTAAATGCGATTGTTCCGGCGTGTGCGTTTATGCTTTCAACTTTGACTTTGCCTGTGTTTAAGAGGGTTTGGATGAAGTGGTTTTATAGGCGTTAAGATTGTGATTTTATATGTTTTATGTTATAATATAGTTGTAATTTAAAAATACTTATTATGCCAAACGTACCGGCTCCACTTGATGACCATGATTCTTTGTTTGATAATCCTGCGTCAAATCCTTGTTCTTTAGATAATCACCTTAAAGGGACTAATTATCAAGTTAGCCCTAATATTGATGTTGCTACTAAATCAAATTATCCTTTTGTTATTATGTGGACAGATTTGCGTGATGGTAATGTTAAATATGCTGGAGCGCATCAAATTCCTACTCCTAGTTGGGTTGGCGGTCCAACTTCAAGGTGCGTTCTTTATCAGGACCAATTTCAAAATATTTTCTTGTTTTATGGTGATGGTACGATGGAGACGTATTCTTATGGTCGTAATCCACAAAATAATGGGTATACTCTTTTGCCGCCCGATGCGAGGACTGCTAATCTTTAATTGTAAAAGATGATTTTCCCTTTATTCCTTTTAACTCCGATTCTTTTTCCTATACTTTTTTCTTTATTTCCGACGTTTTTGTTAATGACTTTTAAAAGTTCGTCGATGTGGGTTGATTCAAGATCAAGAGTGCTGCCATTGAATTTTTTGTAGATATTTTCGATGATGAGTTTTTTCAAGAAGTCGCTTTCTGATGCGAGGATTTTTGAGCCGCAAGTGATGTGGTGTTTTTCGATTTTGCAATTTGAATTGATCCAATTTTCGGCCAAGTTTGATAAAAATTCGTGTGCTTGTTTGAAATATTGGGTTTTTTTAAGTGTGGTTTGTGTGAAGCTTGGATTTAATTTTTCAATTTGTGGAATCAGTTTATGGCGGATGAAATTGCGTTTCAATTTTGTGTCGGAATTCGTTTTGTCTATGCGGAATTTTACGTTTTCTTTTTTACAAAATTTTTCAATTTCTTTTTTGGAAAAGGGGAGCAGAGGTCGCAAAATATCGTTATTCAATTCTGAGATTCCGGAGAGTCCACGAATGCTTGTTCCGCGGATTAGATTCAGCAAAACCGTTTCTGTATTATCGGTTGTATTATGTGCTAGAAGAATAAATTTTGCTTTATATTTTCCTTTAATTTTGCGTAGAAATTCATATCTTTTTGTGCGAGCGGCGGATTCAAGATTTAGTTTTTGCGATTTTTGGAATTTTTTGACATCAATTTTGATTGATTCGCATTTGATTTTTAGGCTGTTGCAAGCCATTTTTACAAACTTTTCATCTGCGTCACTTTCTTTCCCGCGTAGCATGTGATTAACGTGTGCAACGATTAATTTTAGATTTAATTTTGGCGCAATTTCGCTAAGAATTTTAAGCATATACATTGAATCCGATCCTCCGGAAATTCCAAGAATCAGGGTTGAATTTTCGCAGTTATGTTTTTTAAGCGTTGTTTCTACGATTTCTCGTGAGCTCATCTGCTGCTTCCGGATTTGCATTTAATAATTTTGTTAATAATTCCATGTTGTCGTCATCCGCTATTTTATTAAGCGAAGTTTTGCCGCATTTAAGGCATTTTTGAACTATTACTTGCCCTTTTTTTGAATCAAAAATTGAATAAATCGGCACCATCAAGCTTTTACACTCGCTTTTCCTATCGCCGGGAATTGTTTCATCAACATGCTCGGAATACAGGCATTTTCTGCAATGATTTCTGCACGAAGCGCCATGTTTTGGATTTTTTTCTTCACAATTTTTGCATGTGAATTCTTCGTCGATTACTATGAAATTTTTTCGTTCTGTGTTCATGGTTTATTTTTTCTGCTAAGATAATAGTACATTATTTGATCTATATGGCAAAATTTTACGTTACAACAGCGATTCCTTATGTTAATGCGTCTCCGCACATTGGTTTTACTATGGAGATTCTTCAGGCTGATGTTTTGGCGCGTTATCATAGGCAAAAAGGTGATGAAACATATTTTTTGACCGGAACTGATGAGCATGGTACAAAGCTCTTTAATATGGCAAAAAAAGAGAATACGACGCCAATTGCGATTGCTGATAAATATGCGGAAACATTTAAATCGTTAACTCGAAATTTTAATATTACGAATGACGATTTTATTCGAACAACGGAAGAAAGACACATAAGAGGCGCGCAAAAACTTTGGAAAATTTTGGCGGATAAAGGTGATATATATAAGGCGAAATATTCTGGACTTTATTGCTCGGGCTGTGAGGCTTATGTGCTTGAAAAAGACCTTGTTGAAGGCAAA
>JBAYGM010000043.1:0-8209 GCA_041666705.1 Candidatus Altimarinota bacterium
ATCTAGCAGATGCCAAACTTTCAAGGCTTAAATCATATGAAAATAGAAAAAATCACTGGACAAAACATCAAAAACCTCATCCAAAAAACAATAACAGCCTTAAAAAAGGGTGAAGCGATAATGCATGCAACCGAAACGTGCTATGGGTTCACATGCGACGCATTAAACGAAAATGCTGTTTCACGTTTATACAAAATAAAAAAAATGGACGCAAAAAAACCTTCCAGCATAATGGTTGCAAGCCTAACTCAAGCGCAAAAATACGGAGAGTTTAATTCACTCGCAAAACGCCTCGCAAAAAAATATTGGCCAGGCCCACTCACGATAATCGTTCCACGCAAAACTTCACTACCAAAATTCCTAAATCCAAATTCAAAAACAATTGGAATTCGTTGTCCGGCACATGAGTTAACACAAAAAATTCTCCGCGCATACAAACTCCCGCTCATCACAACAAGCGCAAATATTTCCGGTCAAAAAGAATCCTATTCGGTCAGCGCATTCTTAAAATCAGCACCAAAAAACTCACTTCTTCCAGATTCAATTCTTGATTTCGGAAGTATACCAAAACGCAAACCTTCAACAATCATCGCAATTGAAAAAGATGAAATAAAAATTTTAAGAAATGGAAGTATCAACACCAACCATCTTCAAATTAGGTAACGGTCTATTGTAAAATTGCGCAGGCTCATCATGAAGCCTATTAAATCTCGCTCTTAAGCCAGGCTCAACGTCTCCCCTAAGATTTAGATCAATAGAAACTCCAGAACTTCCATCATTAGAACATTTAATCGAAATAGCCCTAAGTTCTTGCATAGTATTCCCAGGCAAAAATATATTAAATACAGTCATATAGCTATCGACACGTGAAATCGCATTAACCAAATCTCTAACGTTAGCGTTAGTAACAACATGCCTAATATCGCTAGGCCATTTATCTTTTTCATCATGCCCATGCACAACGAATAAATAAATTGATGTCAGCATTTCACGTATAAAATGCTCTGCATCCTCTTTTGGTCTTTTTCCGGATTTAAAATCATTCATAACCGCCTGAAAAAGACTTAAGCATGGAAAATAATGAGCTTCAACGCAATCGGCGGCTCTGCGAACACCGGAAGCTACAGACTTAACGGTATTAATAAATTCGGCATCATCTGCAAATTGAGAATAAGGAGTCCTTGAAAGCATTGCTATGATAGCATCATCTGAAGAAGTCCCAACCACATCTCCTTTAGCGTCTACGGCGTCCCTATCCAATGCAAAAATAATTGTTCTTTTAACGGCTAAAGCCAAAGCTCTCAAGTACTTTCTCTTTCCAATAAAATCAGCATCACGGTCACCATCGCCATCAGCAAATTCAGCATCAACAATACTTTGCATACTTTTTAAACAATTATTAGCAGCATGCAAAAAATCCTTTCTAGCTAATTGCTCAATCTCTGATGGAGACTTACTTGAATTCCTAGA
Source organism: Candidatus Altimarinota bacterium (assembly GCA_041666705.1). Taxonomy (GTDB): domain Bacteria; phylum Patescibacteriota; class Gracilibacteria; order UBA1369; family UBA12463; genus UBA12463. Next base: position 1,471 of record JBAYGM010000043.1, read on the forward strand.
AGCCAAATCAATTGCTCTGCCCCTTTCTTTACCAATTTTATCAGCAACAACACCATCACGAACAATTCTATTCACAAAACCAGCCAAATCTTCAACAGCACCATTTGCAGAATGCCTCCTGTTCTTACCCTTATATCCCGAAACGTCTATATTTAGATCTAATTCTGGTTCAAAATCACTCATTTTTAAATTTTAAATATTGGTAATACATTTAAACAAACCATCTATTGTCTGTCAATAGCAAATGAGCTCAAATCTTTAAAAAAACATGCGCCAAATTGCGCTAAAAGAATACATTCCCGCAAGCACAATCAAACCTTGAATAATAGTTCCAATAAAAATAAAAAACACAGCGCGAAAATATCTGATTCCAAAAACAAAAGCAATAAGAGCTGCAGTCCATGCACCACCTATAAAAGGAACCGGAATTATCGCGATAAATAAAACCAAAGCCGTCCCAATTTTATTCATTTTACTGCCATATTTTTTTCTCGTATGGTCAAAAATTGCAGTCAAAATTTTATTTATAAATTTAACTCTTTTCATTAAAAAATCACTAATCGGACCAAGGACTTTTAAAACAATCAAAATCGGCAACATGCATCCAAAAACCGCCAAAATATAAACTATAAAAATCGGCAAATGAAAGCGCTCTATTCCAACCGGAATTGCGCCCCTTAGTTCTAAAACCGGCAACATTGACCCAAAAAATATCCAAAAATAAGGATAAAGCATTTGCATAAATACATCTTATAGAAAAATATTTTTAAAGCAAAGAGTCTATCAATTCAGGAAAAAGAGTTTTAATTCTAATATCAGCTAAACTTAAATCTTGTTTTTCGTTGCCATTTCTAATTCCTATACAAAACATCCCTGCGGCTTTTGCAGCCCTAACTCCTTTTTCAGCATCTTCCAAAACAACACAACGTGAAGGATCAACTCCAAGTTCTGCCGCAGCCCTTAAATATCCTTCCGGGTTAGGCTTGCCGTTTTCAACATCATCACAAGAAATAATAACCTCAAACACACCTTCAAGCCCAATACTTTTTAAAACAACATCAACTTGCTTGCGAGTTGAACCTGAAATTAATGCCAATTTAAATAAACCACGCGCAATCGTTATAAACTCGACTGATTCTTTAAAGCCTTTTGCATTTGGCAATCGTTCTTCATATAAAGCAGTGTGTTTTGTAAGCGCTTCCATGGGGTCAAAATCTACACCTCTAGATTGAAAAAGTTTTGTATAAAAAACATCATCAGATACACCAATAAAGCTCTGCTTTTCATCGTCCGTTAAATCAATGCCATACGTACTACAAACTTCAACGGCAATACTAATCCCAAGGGTTTCAGAGTCCACAAGGACTCCGTCCATATCAGATAAAATCGCTTCAAGGACGTCATGCATAATAAAATTTGCTTTAAACGATTAATACATAAATTAAAACATTTAAAAAATACCTTGTCAATGCTCTCACTGTTCACAAAAGTTATACAATATCTCCCCTGTTCTGCAATTAATTTTCATATACGCACCTTTTGGCTTACAACAAACCAAATCAGACACGACTAGTCGATTATGAACACAAAAGTTACTCCACTTTTAAGTAATATGTTTGACTGCTACAGTATTTCGGAATAAATTTGATAAGAAATAGCGTATAAAAAAGTTATACACAATTCGTACACAAGTTTTGAACACCCCTAACAGACACGCTGACAAAAATGAGCATATGGATAACAAAATAACGCATTCACCTGTTCTTCGAAAATTAGTGCAAAAGTATCTCAATTTAAAAAAGGGAGACATTGCAGTGGATTTGACGCTTGGACTTGGTGGACATTCCTCGGATATTTTGGAAAAAGTTGGACCAAAAGGAAGTCTTATTGCATTTGAACAAGATGCGCAAAACTTAAAAATCGCAAAGGAAAATCTTAAGAAATATAAGAATATAACTTATATACATCAAAACTTTGAATTCCTTGAACAAGAATTCAAAAAACATAAACTCCCAAAAGTCGATGGAATTCTCATGGATCTTGGACTCTGCTCATCACACTTTGACCTTGAAAATCGCGGATTCTCATTCAGAAAAGATGAACCGTTGGACATGCGATTTAGCTCTGATCTAACACAAAAAACAGCCGCAGACTTGATCAATAAACTGGAAGTTCAAGAATTAACGGATATTTTCCGAAATTATGGTGAAGAGAAATACGCATTCAGAATCGCAAGCGCAATCGCAATCCAAAGAAAGCTAAATCCGATCAAGACAACAAAAGAACTCGCAGATTTGATTGAAGAAGTTCGTCCACATGAACGCCACTCGCACATTCATCCCGCAACGCAGATATTTCAAGCACTAAGAATAGCCGTAAACGACGAACTTGAGGTTCTAAAAAATGTTTTACCGCAAACGGTAAATATACTAAAGAAAAACGGAAGACTGGTCATAATTTCATACCACTCTCTCGAAGATCGAATCGTAAAACATTTCTTAAAACTCCAAGAAAAAGAATGCATATGTCCCATCGAAATATTAATTTGCCAATGCAAACATGAACCAACTCTTAAAATTCTCACAAAAAAACCTGATCGACCCTCTGAAGATGAAATTAATGAAAATCCTAGATCAAGAAGCGCTCTCCTTAGAGCCGCAGAGCGCCTGTAATGCGCCAAAGAATACAATGGAAAAACAAATACAATCCGTAATTTATTGGTAAAATGAACGCAACCCCCCACAAACAGTATCTTAGGTACGACTGGCAAATCTCACGAAAAAACAGAGAAGTACAAAACCCATTGCAAGCCAGCATCACAGAAATTCCAAGCATAAAATTTGAACTTAATTCAGGACTTTTAATCGCCTCTTTTATCGTATTTATCGCATTGATTACAATGATGACCCTTTTCTTTGCCGGAAAAGGCGTCACGAAGGGCTACATCGTCAAACAACTTGAAGCCGAAAGACAAACTTTAATCCGCGAAAACGACGTCATCGGCGGAAAACTCGCAAGCGCTCAATCTGCGGACAGCCTTCTTTTGAGCCGCAGAGCAAAAACAATGGTAAGGCTCAACGACAGCCGAATCACCTTCATTCGAGCTGAATCCAATTTGGCGCAGAGATAAAAAAATTATCCAACTTAGAGTAAAATTGACGAAATCCTACCGTTGTGTATGATAAAGTTGGTTTTATTTATAACCTAACCAAATCACTATGGAAGCAGCAAGGCACACAGAAGACGATATTGCAATCGACACAAGGGTAAACCTAGAAACATTGCCATCCAGGGATACGGAACACGGCAAAGTTTTTAAATTTGGTGATGGAGCAAGCGGTCCAATCTGCGGACGAAGAGCAATTGGAAATGAAATATCCAACGGAATATCGATATTAACTATAGGGGAAGACATGCACCCAATAGTTTCATGCGATGCAAACGGAAATCTTCTTCAATAAAACGCAAAATAAAATTACCTTTATTACTTTAATCGATTTACTAAAAATCGGCAGTTTAGTATTGACAAAAAATCCTACTCATGTATAATGATATTCCTTACAAAATACACTTAACCAAAAAATAATATGACACTAGGACCAGACACATATCGCGATCCATCAGATGCAGCAGAAACCGCTCCAGTTTTACCACCAGGAGCAAAAATAGCAATGGAAACGGCTCTCGCATCAGACGAAGGCTGGAAAGCAACCGTAAGAGACGAAACCATGCCACTTAGAACACTCCCTAATGGCCAGAAAATATGGCATTTTCCACTCCAAACCACAGGTAAAATGGTGTATGGAAGAGAAGCGACTACAAGGGAAAATCTTGCAGATTTGTTTCAAAGAACAGGCGCAACAACTCTGACTATGGTCGCCAGACACGAAAGAACTAATGCTCCTATATTTTTATGCGACGAACAAGGAAATTTAATTTCGTCAAAAGAAGAGTGAAAACCTAAGCTCAGCTCCCCTTGCGCCGACTCAAAAAATTGTTACGAAAATCCAAATTTATTTTATTAGATAAAAACACTGTTCACTCTTGCCATATTTAAATTAGCACTATATACTTTACAGTGCTAACCAACGCATTTATACGCAATTATAAATAAGCACTCATGGATTTCGGAAATCGAAAAATCAGCATATTAAAAGCAATCGTTCAGCGCTTCATTGAAACCGCCGAACCGGTTGGTTCAAACATAATTATTGTTCAATATCACTTGAATGTAAGCCCTGCGACTGTTCGAAACGACATGGCCGAACTTGAAGAAGAAGGTTTTATTTTTCAACCGCATACTTCCGCAGGACGTGTTCCAACGCAACAAGGTTATCGCAAATATGTCGAAGAAATTGCAGACTATGATTCAGCCAGAAAACGTGTTGAAAAAGCCTTAATTACAATGCGCGAAGAATATAAAATTCAAAAAACAAAAGAAAAACTTCACGAAGCGGTTCACCTCCTTTCACGCGCAACGCACAACGTAAGCTTCGCGACTTTGCCGGATAATCAACGTACTTTTTACCTTGGAGTTTCAAGCGCTCTAAGACAGCCGGAATTCATCAACGACCCTGTCAGCGCAAGCCAAGTTATGGAAGTTCTTGAGGAAAACGACAATTTCATAAAAATATTGAAATCGCTTGAAATAGGCGAAAAAGCTGATGTTTTTATCGGACAAGAAAATATAATCCCGCAAATTCACAGTTGCAGTATCATTGTCACAAAATATGAATTGGATGGATTTGAAGGATTCCTTGGAATACTCGGACCGATGAGAATGGATTACCCATATAATATGGTTTTAGTCGAAGAGATAAAAAAACTACTTAAAAAATAAATATGGCAGACGAAAATACAAACTCCGGCGCACAACCTCAAGACCCGTCCACTGAATCCGTCGCAGAGCTTCAACAAAAACTCGAACTAATGACAGAAGCGTGCAAGCGCACAATGGCCGATCTTGCAAACTATCGCAAACGCGCAGAAGAAGAAAAACTCGCTCTCGCAAGCTTTGGAAGTACAAAAATCTTAATCGAACTTTTATCGGTTTTAGATAATTTTGAACGCGCATTAAAAGCCATGGAAACAGACAACATCCCCGAAGATCACAAAAAAGGAATAATCGGAATTCAATCCCAACTAAAAGCCCTTCTTGAAAAATATGACGTAAAATCTTTCGAATCACTTGGAAATCCATTTGATCCAAACTTTCACGAAGCAATTGCAGAAGCCCCAGGCGAAAAAGACGCAATCATCGAAGAAATCGAAAAAGGCTACACAATCGGCGATAAAATTTTAAGACCGGCAAAAGTTAAGGTTGGAAATGGAGCTTAAAGCTCTTATTTTTCTATTGGCACAATTCCAAAAGCAGTGCAGGAAACATTCTTTCCAAGACCTTTGCATGTACGCTTATCAAGCTTTAATCCAATTTTGGACAAAAGATCTGTTAATCTAATGCCAGAAGCGCTAACCAACGTAGCATGAAAAGATCCGGAATTGACACTGCCACTCCCTCCTTTTACCTGATCACTCACAAATGAAAGCCAATCAGAATTACTAGGAGCAAAATAACGCCCTACATTTTTAGCCAAGAAAAGAAATATAGCTCGTGAAACGCCTTTCGAGCCACGTTCGCCTAACAAGAAATTATCCTCAACTACTTTAGTCGCAGACTGAACATGATTTTCAACAATAGGCAAGCTTGCAAGCTCCTCCCTATCAGGCATTTTGTCTTTTTTTGGCTCAACAACTTTTTTCACCATTCTATATGCATAATCATATTTACGCGCACCATCACAAAATTGGCCATCATCGCAATAAACAGAAATTCTCTCAAGTGTATAAGGAGAATCTTTTAATTTCATTTGCTTAAAAGCATTCAATGTTTTATGAAAAGCAACGGGCTTCTTATCAGTAGAATGACCCGGTCTTAACCTTTGCCTTTGTCGTGAAACATCCGATTCAAGCGAAGATCTCAAAATATATTTACCAAAAAGAGTACTAAATAAATACTCAAAAATCCTGGCGTCAGAATGCGGGCCCCTTCGATGACTCTTAAACCAATCAAGCGCAGGCTGAACCTCCTCTTCAATAAGCGGAAATTGATTCAACTCCTCAGGTTCATAAATTTTAGAAGGCTTTTCGCGTCCTTTAACGATTTTAGCAGTAACATCAACGGCATCCCCATCAACATCCTGACAACCATCAGCGCCGGGCTTTCTAATCATCCTGCATGCAATATAAGAACGTCTACCGGTTGTTGGATCAGGTTGTTCATAAGCAATTTCAACTGATTCAATTGTATAAGGAGAATTTTTTAACTTTCTATTTAAAATACCCTTAACAATACCGTGGATAGTATCTTTAGATGTTTCGCTCAAACCGGCAGCTACACGCACCTCCCTCATAACTCCACTTAAGACATGTAATGGAATATATGCACCAAAATTTGTAGCTAAAGCATCCTCAACGCCTTTATTAATACCATGTCCACTTTTTTGCTGATGACTCTTAAAAAAATCCAAAGCAGGCTGGACCTCATCTTGTATGACCGGAAATTGATTCAAATAAGTAGATGGATGAACCACTGATCGTCCAAGACCAACGCGGGATTGCTCATCAGCAGAAGCGGCAGGAGCAGCAGGCGCAACCTCAGCAACCTGTGCGGGCTTCGGCGCGTCAACCGCATCGACTTGCGGCAAATCAATGTTCACATCAGCATCCATACGAGCGTGCA
>JBAYGM010000044.1:0-8179 GCA_041666705.1 Candidatus Altimarinota bacterium
CGCCTGCACGTCTTGTGATTTCATATTTTGTAGCAAGATCAAGCATGTCGCCAAAATAGTTAATTCCTTTGTTGTACATAATGTCGAATTCAGCCATTCTAAAAGGTGGCGCGACCTTATTTTTCACGATTTTCACGCGCACTTTTATACCCAAAATTTCCTTTGCATCGCCTGTTCCGGCATCGATTTTGCCAATATTTCGGATATCCATTCTCACAGAAGAGTAGAATTTTAAAGCATTTCCACCCGGGGTCGTTTCTGGATTTCCAAATAGGATCCCAAGCTTCATTCTGATTTGATTGATGAAGATAACCGAAGTTTTGGATTTTGAGATCGCTGCTGTGAGTTTGCGCAAAGCTTGGCTCATAAGTCTTGCTTGAAGACCCATGTGCGCATCGCCCATATCACCTTCAATTTCAGCTTTTGGCACCAATGCTGCAACAGAGTCCACCACGATTACATCAACTGCATTTGAACGTACGAGGGTTTCTGTGATCTCAAGCGCTTGTTCACCGCTATCCGGCTGAGAAACGAGCAAGTCCTTAACTTTAACTCCGATTCTCTCGGCATAAACAGGATCAAGCGCATGTTCAGCGTCAATAAAGGCCGCTGTTCCGCCATGTTTTTGTGCTTCTGCGATAACGTGCAAAGACAAAGTTGTTTTTCCAGAGCTTTCAGGTCCAAAAATTTCAATAACGCGTCCGCGCGGTATTCCGCCACCAAGCGCAATATCAAGAGACATCGAGCCTGTGCTGATCGTTTCGATTGCTATTCTTTTTCCTTCGCCCATGCGCATGATTGCGCCTTTTCCAAAATTTTTCTCAATCTGGCTGAGAGCGAGTTCAATTGCTTTTTGTTTGCCACCGGCCATTTCAATAGCCGCATCATCCGCGACGCTTTGTGAATGTTGTTTTGGTTCCGCCATAATAAATTTGTTTAGAGGATAAAATTATATATTTATTTTGTAGACCAAGTATAGGTGAGCGTACACTCACCTGTCAATAGAATTTTCAAAGAACGTGTTTATGCGCATAAACAAGACAAAGAAAACTAACGTGCACTAATTCTAGCACGCGCTTATTAAATTTTTCTAAACAGATCCTAACATTATTCTAAACTGTATTTTTTCTACTTTGCGGCATTTTCAACCGGCACCGGCTTTGTCATTTCCTCATTTGTCGTTTGTCCTTCATTTGGATTTTGACCTTTGGATTTTGTAATTTCTTCCGGCTCTTCTATATGAAAATATGTGGCAATGCTTTTTTCCGTTCCAAAAGCCACATTTTTAGTTTTGCAAATTCGGCATTTATAAACATATTTTTTTCCAAACGCGCGATCAGCTTGTACGATTTTTTCGCAATCTTTGCAGTAAAATACTATTCCGCCCCAGTTATCTTCTTCTCTCGCCATACTAAATTTTGATTATTGATAATTGAATTTTGAAAATTGAATGTAAATTGTAAATTGAATCTTGAAATTTACATGTTTGGGTATCTCGAATCCTGATCAACGTTCTCCGATTGTTTTGTCACAGTTTCAAGGTCAACAAGTCTTTCTTCTTCAACAATATTTTCAGTAACATTATTATTCAAGCTTGCGTGCTGCCTTGTTTCCGTAATATCGATCAATGGCTTTGATTCAGCCTTTGTATCCCATTTAACGCCGCCCTTTCTCCTTTCAAATATGCCACCAATCAGCATAAATCCAACGCCAATAAATGCCGCAACCATTCCAAATCTAAATTCTTTAAGCATAATATTTACGCCAAATTTTGCATGAAAATAAACCGAATTCGTCATTACAAGTAAAAATAAATCGAACGCCGCAACCATAATATGTGCCATTGGTAATTCAATTCCAAGTCTTGCAACTTTGTCTTTCCATTTTTGGGAAATCATTGTCAAAACAGTCCCGGTTCCAAGTAAAAGCATGATGACTCCAATCAAATAAAGAGGCCCTGTAATTCCAAGAAACATATCTCCGGTTTTGAATGCGTCGATATCTTGATACCAAGGCAAAAATACACTTAAGGCTGTAATAAGCCCTCCAAGAGCAATGAGTTTATTCTCAAAAGGCATCTCGGATATGATTTGAGATAATCTTTTTGTAGGCATAGTGATTTTGATTAAATCCAAATAAATAATACCGCAAATCAGATTAAAGTAAAGATGGGGGACGGGGGCAGTCTCGTTCTGTTATAATTATATTATGAAAATAGGAGTGGACTTTCGCGAAGCTTCCAAAAAAGATAAAACCGGCAAAGGTTGGTTTGCTTATAATTTGATGAAAAACGTCTTTGAGCAGGATTCTAAAAACCAATATATTTTATACACAGACTCAATTCCGGCTGATTTTTCGCATTTTAAGAACGTCGAATTTCGTTTAATAAGAGGCAAATCTATATTTTGGCATTTAAAAGCTTTGCGTGATTTAAAGATTGAAAAGCCCGATTTATTTTTAGCTTTAACGAGTTTTATAATTCCCGCGCTTGCGCCAAAAAATCTAAAAACAATTATAGTTGTTCACGATTTGGTTGCATTTTTATTTCCAATTAAACACAATCGCAAAGCTGTTTTAATTGAAAAGCTGACTCTTAAAAAAGCGCTTAAAAAAGCCATAAAAATCATTACGATTTCAAAAAGCACAGAATCCGATTTGATAAAACTATTTGCGAACAAGGTCGTCAATTTATCCGAAAAAATAACAATAATTCCATGTGCTGCATCTGAAAATTTCAAAAAACTTTCATCGACCGAACAGAAAAATCCCGAAAATTTTAAATATATTCTTGGTGTCGGAACGCTTGAACCACGTAAAAACTTTGAAAAACTCATCGAGGCGTTTAGCCTCATAAGTAAAGCATTTGATTACCTTCGACTAGTCATAATTGGAGGCAAAGGTTGGGGATTTGAAAAGAACGAATCCGATAAAATTATTTTTAAAGGATATGTCGCTGAAAAAGATCTAATTCATTATTACAATTCCGCAGAAATATTTGTTTTTCCATCTTTATACGAAGGTTTTGGGATCCCGCCGCTTGAAGCAATGCAGTGCGGTTGCCCCGTTATCGCATCGAACATTTCTTCAATGCCGGAAGTAATAGGTTCCGCCGGTTTACTCGTAAATCCAACCAACGCGCACGAGCTTGCTGAAGCCATAAAATCAGTTTTGACTAATCAAGATTTAAGAAGTAGACTAGTCGCGCAAGGACTGGTCCAATCGCAAAAATTTTCATACAAATTATCTGCGCAAAAATTAATCGAATTATTTAAAAAAATCGCATGAGTAGGCTAATCAAAAATATAGGAATAATCGGTAAAAAAGAATTCATAGATCGTGCCGATTTTATAAAAAATTTGCAAAAAATGCTCGAATCTTGTAAGTGCAAACTTGTATATACAAGCGAGATTGCAGATAAGAAATTTCTTGAAAAATGCGATTTAATTTTAACGCTTGGTGGTGACGGTACGGTCTTGAAAGTTGCTCGTACAATTGCCGGATTAAAAAGAAAGCCATACATGCTTGGTGTTCATATGGGCAATGTAGGTTTTTTGGCTGAAACAACGCCTGAAGGCGTAGAAAAAGATTTAAAGAATTTCATAAAAGGCGACTGCAAAAGAGACAGAAGAAGGCTTCTTAAAGTTGAGATTTTTCGTGGTGCTCGCAGTGTTTTTAAATCTTACGCTCTTAATGATGCGGTGATCAATCAAGGTCCATTTGCCAGACTTTTAAATTTGAATATTCAAGTTGGCGACAAGTTAATGTCAGAATTCCGCGGTGATGGGGTTATTGTCGGAACAACAACAGGCTCAACGGGTCATAGTCTTTCCGCTGGCGGCTCAATCATTCATCCTCGCCTTAGAGCATTCGTTATCACCCCAATGATGTCATCGTCGCTTTCAATGCGTCCAATAATAATTCCCGATACGCGCACTATTAAAATTGAACTTGCAGGCAGAAAGCCACTTCAAACAGAAGTTCGCTTAACCGTTGATGGTCAAGATTCATTCCAAATTCAATTCGGCGACAGAATCGTCGTAAAGCGCACAACCGAATCAATTACATTTCTCCGCAGAAGAGACACGAATTTTTACTCCACTTTAAGACACAAACTCGGTTGGGGCTTGCAATAAAATAAATATATGCTATGATTGTGTCACATTATTTTTAATAGCATATAAATATGACAAAGAGACGCGAAAGAATAAGGGAAGGTGAAAGGTCAAAAGTGTTGAGCAGAATAGGTAGAGAAATTAGTGATTGGGGAAAGGATATGGGAGAGTTTCTATTAACAAAACGCCATATATCAAATTTAAGACTTAGCGTAGTATTGCTAATTACGTTACTTTTAGGAGTTGGTCTTAAAAAGTGTTCAGAGCAAGATTTGGGAGAAGTGATGGATGCAATAAAAAGTCTTCAAAATGAACATTATACAATGGTGCATAAAATAAGCGATCAGGAAAAAATATCATTGGCACAATCATTGCTAAACGGCTTTGTTAAAGAAATTAAAATCGATGGAGTTTTTTATACCAAAGCAACACCATTCGCTGACGGGAAAGCTATTGAATTAACTTCTGCCAACGGGCAGAAGAGCACGTTTGTTATTGTAGTTGACGATCGACAAGAGCAAGAAGGACGAGATAGATAAGCTATCGTTTTTACGTCGTGCTCGATGCCTTCACTCCCTTATCTTTTATACTTGCCTGTCCCGCGGAAAGTCTTGCGATTGGCACTCTATAAGGTGAGCAGCTGACATAATTCAATCCAATTTCATGACAGAATTTTACCGAATCCGGGTCTCCGCCGTGTTCTCCGCATATGCCGATATCAATATTTGGTTTGACGCTTCGCGCTTTATTTACAGCCATTTTCATGAGCTCGCCAACACCTTCTTTATCAATTGATTCGGAAGGATCGCGCTCAAAAATGCCTTTATCAATATATGCGCCCATAAATTTTCCAACGTCATCGCGTGAGATTCCATAAGTTGTTTGCGTAAGATCGTTTGTGCCGAATGAAAAGAAGTCCGCAATCTCAGCCAATTTATCAGCAATCAAACATGCGCGTGGCAATTCAAGCATTGTGCCGATTTTATAATCAAACGTTATTGCGTCTTTATATTTTGCGATTACATTAAGTACAAGCTCTTTCATGGCTTTAAATTCATTCAAATTTGCGACCAAAGGAATTTCAATTTCAACTTTCACAATCGCGCCCTTTCTGCTCGCTTCAATTCCGGCTTCAATAATCGCTTGCGCCTGCATTTCATAAATCTCCGGATATGTGATTCCCAAGCGACATCCTCTATGTCCAAGCATTGGATTAATTTCATGTAAGCTGGAAATGACAGACATCAAATCATCAAAGCTCACATTCATCGTTTTCGAAAGTTCTCGAATTTTAGCTTCTTTTTCAGGTAAAAATTCATGAAGCGGTGGGTCAAGAAGGCGTACAGTAACAGGCAATCCAGTCATCACTTCAAATATCCCAACAAAATCTTCGCGTTGATAAGGCAACAATTTTGCCAAAGCTTTCCTTCGTCCTTCTTCGCTTTTTGACATAATCATTTCGCGAACATTATCAATTCTTCCTTCTTGAAAAAACATGTGCTCTGTGCGGCAAAGTCCAACTCCCTCGGCTCCAAAATCCATGGCAACTTTTGCATCAAAAGGAGTGTCAACGTTTGTTCTGACGCGTAATTTTCTTTCTCGGTCCGCGAATCCCATAATCACTCCAAAGTCTCCACTGACACCGGCTTTAACCATTGCAACTTCTCCAAGAATCACGCTTCCGGTTGCGCCATCAAGGCTGATGATTTCGCCTTCATTTACAACAACGTCACCAATTTTTATAGTCTTTGTATTTTTATCAACAGAAATCGCACTGCAACCTGCAACGCATGGCTTTCCCATGCCACGGCAAACGAGCGCCGCGTGCGATGTCATTCCACCCATTGATGTTAAAATCCCTTCCGCGACATTCATTCCGTGAATATCTTCCGGCGTTGTTTCTTTGCGCACCAAAATAACTTTTTCTTTTTTCTCTGTCCACGTAACGGCATCATCTGCGGAAAAAACAACTTTTCCCGTGCACGCACCCGGGCTTGCAGGCAATCCTTTTGCAACAACATTTTTCTTTGCTTTTGGATCAATTGTTGGGTGAAGCAAGCTATCTAATATATAAGGATCAATCCTCGTGACAGCTTCATCTTCACTGATAACGCCTTCTTTAATCATTTCAGCTGCGATCCTGATTGCTGCTTGAGCTGTTCTTTTTCCGTTTCTTGTTTGCAAAATAAAGAGTCGTCCTTCTTCAATGGTGAATTCCATATCTTGCATATCGCGATAATGTTTTTCAAGTTTTGCTTGAATTTCAAGAAGTTGTTCATAGCTTTTTGGCATAACTTCGGCCAACTGATCGATCGATTGCGGGGTTCGAATGCCCGCAACAACATCTTCGCCTTGCGCATTCATCAAGAATTCTCCATAAAATTTCTTTTCACCTGTTGCTGGATTTCTCGTGAAGCAAACGCCCGTGCCGCTCGTATCTCCCATGTTTCCAAAAACCATGGCTTGAATATTCACAGCCGTCCCTTTTATGCTTGTGACTCTATTTATTCTTCTATAGTGAATTGCGCGCGAATTATTCCAAGATTCAAATACTGCTTCAATTGCAAGTTTCATTTGTTTTAAAGGTTCTTGTGGAAAATCAGCACCAATGTGAGCTTTTACAACTTTTTTATATTCGACAATTAGGTTTTTTAAATCTTCAGCCGTGAGTTCCGTATCCAGCTTTACTCCTTTTGCGCGTTTAATTTTATCAATTTCTTCTTCAAAATGTTCATGATCAACGCCAAGTACAACATCGGAAAACATTTGTATAAATCTTCGATATGAATCATAAGCAAAGCGTGGATTTTGTGTTTTTAAAGCCAATCCCTCAACTGCTTCATCGTTCAAGCCAAGATTCAAAATCGTATCCATCATACCCGGCATAGAAATTGCAGCACCACTTCTAACGCTAACCAAAAGTGGATTTTTTATATCTCCAAATTTCTTGCCAAGTTTAGCTTCCAACTCCGCAATTCTTTCGTTTAACATCGCATCAAAAGTTTCAGGCAAGCTATTGTTTTCAAGATAATAGTTGCACATGTCAGTCGTGATTGTGAATCCGGGAGGCACAGGCAAGCCAAGATTTGTCATTTCAGCCAAATTTGCCCCCTTTCCGCCAAGCAATGTTTTCATATCTTTGTTGCCTTCTTCGAATGCGTAAATCATTTTTGAGTTTGTCATAGGATATTCGTGTTTAGTTAAATTTTTAGTAGACGAAACGCTCGCAGCCTTCATTGAGGTTGTGTCTTGTGTGTTTGTCATATTTTATGTTATTAAAAAATACAAATTTATTTCCAAACTTGAAACCATTTTTTCTTAGGAGCTTGGAGTTGCATCACTTGATGTTCAAGAAACATAACTTTATCTTGGAGTTCTTTCATGAATCTTCCGGAATGCTCTCTTTCACGCTGATGTTGTTCGACAATATTCGTTAAAAGTTTTTGAAATTCCATAATAGTTGTATAGTCGGCAGAAATTTCAGTATTGCTCTTCTCTATAACCTCCGTACCTTTTTGACTAGTCGATTTTTTTTCTGATTTCTGACTGGTCGTTTTCTTATTTTGACTATTCAAATCGTTATTTATCTGACTAGTCTCGCGACTGGTCGCTTGACTAGCCGAAATAGCTTTTTTCTCTTTTACATTACCTTCTTCGCAGTTATACAATTTGGCAACATTCGCCTTATCAACCAAATATACAAAACCTTGTGGAGTTTTTTGTCTCTTCACGCCGATCTTTTTCGCCTTGATTGCACGCCTGATCGTTTGTTCAGCTTTTTTGCTTAAAGAAGCGGCTTCCTGAAGTGAAATAAAATTCTGAATTTCATTTTTCATAAGGTCATTCTAGCGACTAGTCATTTGCCTAGTCAAACCTAAACAAATAAATTGGCTTGCCAAGTTGGACTTAAGCAAATAAAATAGGGTACGCACGAGAAAGGAAAGTTTATTTGGGTCATTAGCTCAGTTGGTAGAGCGGCTCCCTTTTAAGGAGACGGTCGCAAGTTCGATTCTTGCATGGCCCACCAACTTCAAATTCGAAATCAGAAATTCGAAATACGAATAAAG
>JBAYGM010000045.1:0-8178 GCA_041666705.1 Candidatus Altimarinota bacterium
GATTTTATTCCGCGCGGAAAATCGCCGTTGCATTACTCGGATGAATTCATGAAAACTACTTGTCCGAAATGTGGCGGACCCGCAGAACGTGAAAGCGATACAATGGATACTTTTGTTGATTCGAGTTGGTACTTTTTGCGCTATCTGTCGCCAAAAAAAGAAGATGGCGCGTTTGATAAAAAAATAATAAAAAAGTGGATGCCGGTTGATATGTATATTGGTGGCGCCGAGCACGCGTGCATGCATTTGATATATGCGAGATTCTTTACAATGGTTTTGCACGACCTCGGATATATTGATTTTGATGAGCCGTTTAAAAGACTTGTTCATCAAGGAACGATCACAAAAGATTCCGCAAAAATGTCGAAATCAAAAGGGAATGTTGTTAGCCCGGATTCATTTATTGAAAAATATGGAAGTGATGTTTTCCGCATGTACTTGATGTTTATCGGACCTTTTATGGCCGGCGGAGATTGGAGCGATAAAGGGATAACCGGTGTCGCGAGATTTGAAAGAAAATTTAAGGATATTATTTTTGGGGGCGAAAATTCTGCGCCTAAAAATAAAGAAGAAATGTTGCGCGTGATTCATAAAACAATAAAACGTGTTACGGAAAGCATGGAAGCTTTTCAATTTAATACCGCGATTGCCGCGATGATGGAATTTACGAATGAAATCGGTGCATGCGGAATTGATGCGGAAAGCAAAAAAATAATGGTTCGCTTGATTGCGCCTTTTGCGCCTCATACTGCGGAGGAGCTCTGGGAAAAGTTAGGTCAAAAATATAGCATTTTCGATGCAAATGTGAGTGGTGGCTGGCCAAAATTTGATGAAAAATATTTAGTAACTTCGGTGCTTGAATTGCCTGTGCAAATAAATGGAAAATTGCGTGGGGTAATTACAGTTGGCGTTGATGAAAGCAAAGAAAATATTATCGTGGCCGCAAAAAATGAGGCAAATGTGAAAAAATATCTGGAAAATGCAACGGTCGTTAAGGAAATTTATGTGCCGGGAAAATTGGTTGGATTTGTGGTGAAATAAGTTTTTTGTGCGATGATTTATCTAAAAGGTTAATGCATACTTGCCTTGGTTTTTCGCAACAGATTTTTTTCTTTCTGATCTGGATTTTTTGGCTTATTTAAGCTAAAATATCAACAACAACATAATCTAAAAAATATGACAAATGTAACGAAAAACACACAAAAAATTCTCGAAAAAGATCTTCATGAAAAATTTTCTTTTTATGGCAAAAACGCAAAAGAATGGATGCGAAAATGCGTTCTACTTTTGCCGGAAATAAATCGACTGCGAATTTGGGAGAAAAAAGGATTTGGAAGCGTTTATGAATATGCTGCAAAACTCGCGGGAATGAGCAAAAACACCGTTGATGAAGCTCTTCGAATACTCCGAAAAATTGAAGATAAGCCTGAAATTAAAAAAGTAGTTGAAGAAAAAGGTTTAAATGCAATAAAGCCAATAGTCACAACGGCAACTCCTGAAACGGATAAATTTTGGGCTGAAAAAGCAAGGGAAATGAGCGTCCATACGCTAGAAACCTACGTCCGAGAATTCCACCACGTGGTGGAATTCGATGTTACGCCACAAGTACAAAATATATCAATGGAACTCGATCCGAAAATCGTAGATCAATTAAACAAACTCAAAGGCCAAGGAAATTGGAACGATCTCATGCAAAAGCTTTTGGAAGCTTATAAAACACAGAATGAAGCCAAAAAGCCAATCCCACAAGAAAATGCAAAAAGATATGTGCCGGCGAAAATCGAAAAATATGCAATAAATAAAACAAACGGCACATGTGCGTTCCCCGGCTGTATAAAAAAGTATAAATATCTTCACCACGCAGAAAGATTCTCGCTAACGCATGAACATAATCCGGACACGCTCATCCCTCTTTGCAAAGCGCATGAAAGATTGGCTCACGCAGGCCTAATCGAAAACGAAAACTTGCCACCGGAAAACTGGAAAATAAAACTTGAAACGGATAAAACAACTGAAAAATGGCAAAAAGTAGATAAATGGGTCGTGAAATATTATTCAGGCAATTTTGTAGGCACGGAAGAAGCCGCAGAAACAACATAAAGCGCACACTTTTTGCTATGCCTTCTGCAGCAGCACAACGAATTCCCCTTTTGGAGCTTTGGCTTTGAAATGCGTGATAATTTCGCTGAATGTGCCACGCAAAACTTCTTCATACATTTTCGTAAGTTCGCGAGCGATCACAACCTGCCAATTATCGCCGATTATCCCCTGAACTTGCTCAAGAGTTCGCACAATTCTGTGCGGAGATTCATAAAAAATAATCGCACGTTCTTCTTCCAGCCAAGAGTTGAATAAAGTTTGGCGACCTTTTTTAAGCGGCAAAAATCCGTAATAAACAAAACTGTGCATGTGAAGTCCGGAAACGGAAAGCGCTGTCAAAAATGCTGAAGCGCCCGGAATTGGAACAAGGTTTATTTGGCTTTTTAGTACGGCTTGAATTAATTTATATGCTGGATCGGAAATGCCCGGAGTGCCGGCGTCTGTTATCAAAGCAATTGACCTTCCTTCGTCTAAAAGCTGAATTAATTGTGCCAATTTATGCTCATCCGAATAAGAATGAAAACTGATTTGCTGAGTTTTTATTTCATATTTATCAAGCAAAATCTTTGAATGACGCGTGTCTTCCGCGGCTATGTAATCGACTTCTTTGAGCGTGCGAATCGCACGGAGCGTTATGTCTTCAAGGTTGCCGATTGGCGTTGCGACGATGTATAAAGTGCCTTTCATATGCGAAGTTTTTTAATTTTTGCTTTTGTAATTTTTGGCTTTGTTGCGTAAACCGGAGTGATGATTCTTTTCTCGCCCATCAAAAATCCGATTGTGTTTGCGATCGTGACTCCTATGCGCGTTCCCGTGAATGAGCCGGGGCCTTTATTGACCTCAATTTTACTTATATTCCCGCGCATATCCGGATATTTTTTAATTAAACTTTTTAAAATTTCGAAAGCGTGTTTTGCTGTTTTTTCGCTTGCTGTCCATGTTTTTTTAAAAACATTTTTGCCTGATTTTTTCAAAGCAATTTCGCAAACTTCACCGCTTGTATTGATTTTTAGTATGTACATCGAAAACATTATAGCAAAATCGCTTAATACATTTTTGTAAGCTCCACTCCCTGATAAAAATATTTGATTATTTCTTCGACTTTTTTGCCAGCTACGGCCATTCCGGTGGCGCCACAACCGCTTAATCCAACGCCGTGGCCATAAAGCGTGCCGGATTTACAATAAGGGTCGGAAACGGCCTGCAAATAAGGCGTATCGGTCCAGCCCCAAATTTCTTTTGCACTGCGAGTTTTGCCATCGCTGGAAGAAAAGTAAGGAGTTTTTATTAGTTTATCCGCGTATGTAACAACAATCCCTTGCGTTTCAACCGCCGCACGAACCGTATTTGATGAACGCGTTTCAAAGCCATATCCAAGATATTTTTGAGAGACATTCGGATTGTCGTCAAGATTATACGGTGCTCCTTCAAATTTCTTTGCAATATCAATATAATATTTTGCATATGTACGAGCCAAAATCATGATTGTTTTTATTTTCTCGGATGGATCCGTATTCGAAACTTCTCCAATGCCTTTTATATAATCCTCAAGAGGAAGCTCGTTAATTAAGCGGAGTTTTCCGTTATAATAAGCGGTTTCCAAAGTACCGCGGAAACGATTGTCATTTAATTTTGTATTCCAATCCGGTCTGTTTTCATAATTTTTCACTTCAAGAATTGCACCATTCAAAGCTTCAACGCGAACAGGATTTGTGGAAGTGATTTTGCTCAACGTGCTCGTTGCGGTTTTTGAAGAAACCTCATACACACCACTTATATATTTTATTGTCACCTCATCTTTTTCGTGGAAATTGGCCAGCGTTTTTTGCGCAGAAACAAGCGCAAAATCGCCATTTGCTGTAATCACCGGTTCGCCGTTAAATTTTGATAATAAAATTCTAATATTTCCGCCTTTATCATCTTTTAATGTATCTGCTGTTTGATTTCCATAAACACGAACTCTCACACTAACCGGCATTCTTGTTAAAACCACATCGCCCGCTTTTAACTTAAATCTAAAACTGGATATTCCTTTTGTTTGCGGAGCAATAAGTTCAAATTTAATTGTCGCGATTTCTCCTGGTGCAATTTTATTTTCTTCCATTGTCCAACTTTTCATCTTAAACATTGAAGACGATTCCACTACTTGAATTTGATTTACGCCTGATTTTGTCCAAGTTGCACCACCAACGTTTTTGAATTTTACCCAAACACTTGCGGCCCCACCTATATCGGCTGTATTTGGCGCGCTTGTGGCAAAAACCTTGTGATCAAAAAGCCTATTGTAAGTTGGAATCGTGAAGTCGATTACTTCACCTTGAATGCTTTGAATCCCTTTAACAACCGGCACAATCGTTTCAACATAATCTCCTGAAATATTTGGGGTCGTAACTTCGAATGTAAATTTTCCAATCTCGCCGGGATTAACTTTTGCATTTAATAAAGCGCCAATTGATTTTGCTCTTGATGCCGTTTCCAGTCTTACCGGATTATCACCGTAATTCACCCAAGGCACATTGCCTGTATTTTTAAGCTCAAGCGTCCCGCTAAGCTTTGTCCCGGATTGCGCTATCCCTTGCGGCAAAACAGCGGCCACAATCGCATATGTATAAACCGGCGGAGCAATGTTCACGGGAATTTTTATATATTTTTCGAGCTTCACTTTATTATTTATAAAAGGCGCCATTTCAAACATCACAACTCCGGGTTTGTTTTTTGAAGTCATTGAGATTGTGAAAGTTGCGGTATCACCTGCGCCTGCCGCAAAACTAAGCGCTGTTGAAGTAAATTCAATTTTATCATTGAATGATTTTGGGTCCGTCACAACAAGTGTTGTTCCAACTGGCCATGTCACGGTTCCCGTATTTTTAAGCCTCATTTGAAGATCACGTGTTTTTGAAGGATCGATGTTTATATAATATGTATCGGATAAATTATCATAGTTATAACCTTTATCTTTTTGACGCTTGAAAAATGTTGTTTCAAAAGTCGTGTCAATCTTTTGCGCCGCAAGTTTTCGAATGACATCCATTTTTGAATAAATAAATTTGCCCGGACAATCAGTTGCGGCAACGTCTTTATGTCCGATTATATTTGGTAAATTTTTTCCACGAAATGTTGAATAACCCGCAGGATCAATGCTATAAAGCGCGCTTTTTTCTCTTATTAAAGCCGCGAGAGAAAGCAACGCTTTCTCCGGAATTTAATCATTTTCATAACTTCCAAGAATCGCAATTCCGATTGAACCCGTGTTTGCAGTGCCGGCATGAGCCCCAATAACACCTTCTCCGCCTGCGCGACCTTCATAGATATTTCCTTCGCGATCTATTATATAGTTATATCCAATATCGCCCCATCCACGCGTGAGCGCGTGATATGAGTAAATTTCACGAATTTTTTGCTTTGGATTATCAAGATTTGCTTTTGAATCCGTGTGATGAATAACAAATTTTGTTATTTTTTTGGCATATTCAAGCGGCCAAGTGAGCGTTTGTCCTGCGGAATTCGTATTCACCCTACGAACAACCTGAAGTTCATCGGAAAACTTCTCAACATATTCGCTATCAACTTTTTTTATCTTTGGAATTGTGCGATTTCCATTCCAAACACGCCAACTCTCATCCGCTCCCCACCCCGCCCTGGAAATGATTTTTAAAGGCGTATAAGCAGCTTCAGCTTTATTCGGAAAATTGATAAATGGCAAAAGAATTCCCGCGACAACTAAAAGTACAAAAGTTTTTTTGAAATTCATAGTATGTCCAATATAACCCATGCTTAAAATATCCGCTATAAAATGCCCTTTACAATGAGCTGTGTTTTGTGTAAATTAAAAGTGTCCATTTTAAAAAGGCCTCCAAAATAGAAAGGAGCTTTTGACAAAGTAAGTTTTGGATTTTGCGTTTTGGATTTTGTACTTTAGATTTTGTAATTTATATGAGTATGGCTATTTCTTACAGCCTCAAATATCAGAAGTCGAATTTGTTTCAAAGTTTTTATCGAGAAAGAAGGTGAAGTCGTTCTTCTCGACAAGGGTTTACGCTTAAAAGGTAAAGGCGCAAACGATCATGGTGAAATAGTGAATTTTTCCGATATAAAAGAGCTTAATTTGAAAGAAGACATTTTAACTTTTACAACTTTTACAAAAGATTGCTATACATTGAGCAATGCCGGAACGGCTTTTAACGAATTTGCACACGACTTTTTTAAGTTCAGAAATGAATTTATTCTTGGCGCGCTTTTTTTGAAACAAGGCGACCTTGTTGCCAATTTTGATTGCGCTTTTGAAAGAACAAATCCGGCAGGCAAAATGATCACAAAAGGCCAAGGCATCGTAAAAATTTTTAGCGAAGGAATTGTTGTTGTACCGGAATTAAACGATTCTTTCTTAATTCCTTTTTCATTCTTGACCTTCCATGATTTTGACGAAGACGAATATACATTCAAATGCGTTCTTGATAGTGGAATAACAATTATGTTTTCCAGGCTTGAAAATGAATATGAGAGCTTTCAAGAAAAAGTACACACAGCTCTTGGACTTTATTATGACAAAATTTTGAGAGAAATGATAAATCTTTTTATGGACTTTGGGTCCGAAGTTATCGTCAAGCTTGCGAAAATAATGAAAAATGGAAGCGCTGTCAGTCTAAAAGCTATCAAAAAAATCGATAAAGCGCTCGCCGATAAAATAATGGACCTTGTTTTGCGTGATGAAGTTATGAAACAAAGTCTTGAAAGCTTTTTAAAAACCGACGATGACCACGCGTACGTTGGAATTCGCGTTATAAACGGCAAAAAAGACGTATTTAGATTTTCACTCATGTTTGCGCTTCCTGAAAAAAACACAGTTTCCTGCACAACAGGATATTTTGACGACGATATGAAAAAAATAAACGAAACTTTGTTTTTCAAAATAATTATGGAACGCGGAAATGCCGAAGAAAAAATTTCACATAAAATTCTTGAAATAAATCAGTCACTTGTTTTGATGAATTTTATTCTTGATCCTTTGTATCGCGATAAAAAAGAGATGCGAAGATCAATTTATAAAATGGCTGTTAGAAAACTTCCATTCCTTAGAATTTTACGCAAATCTTTTGTCGCATCCTTGCCAACAATTCTTCCTAATATTTTTGCAAAAAATCTTGACGCTGTTTTTGAAAAAGCAAAAATTTTAAATGGGCAAAATCATTCCAATCATGGCGGTGAAGATTCGCAGGAGTAAGCGATTAAAAAGGGGTTGTTAATTCCCTATTAATGCACTAAAATTATAAATACTATATTTATATTCTAACCATTTTACTTATGCCAGCAATACATATAAAAGACGCGGACTTTGAACAAGAAGTTTTAAAATCAGATCTTCCCGTTTTGGTAGATTTTTTTGCACAATGGTGCGGACCATGCAAAATGATGGGACCTCTTATCGATGAACTATCAGAAGGGTATGTCGGAAAAGTGAAAATTTTCAAAATGGATGTCGATGAAAATCCACAAACCGCAATGAAATATGGAATTCAAAGCATTCCAACTTTAATTTTCTTTAAAGGCGGAGAACCTGTCGACAGCGCAATTGGATTTCAATCAAAAGACGCGTTAAAGACTAAGCTTGATGCTTTATAGGCTTATGCAAGCCAATTTGTGTGACTAAAATAAACACTGCTGATCAGAAGATTCGTCGAAATTTATATTCACGGCTGGTTTTTTTGGTAATCTTTTTGCTTTCTCGGATTCCATGACTGCAATTTCATCCGCAAGATTATTATATTCGTTGCTTGCGTGTCCTTTCACCCACTGCCAATCAATATTTATTCCTTTTAAATTATTATCAATCTCCGTCCAAAGATCTTTATTTTTTTTACGTTTCCAATTTTTTGTTAACGTTTGAATTAATAGACTTGAATCAGAAAAAATTGTTGCATAATTTTTTTTATTTTTTTTGAGCCATTTTAGAGCTCCAATTACAGCCATCATTTCCATGCGATTATTGGTTGTGTATGCGTCATTTCCGCTGATGACATTTTTCTTATAATCATCAAAAATTATTGCAGCCCAACCACCCGGACACGGATTTACAAGACA
>JBAYGM010000046.1:0-8106 GCA_041666705.1 Candidatus Altimarinota bacterium
CTTGTCGATGACTTTGTCCAACATTACTTTCTTTTGATCTTTTGTGAGTGCCATGGTGCTTATTGTTAAAAAATCTCAATTGCGCAAAGACAACTGAGAATAAATTTTGTGTCTCGGCAGGTCTTATTGGGCTGTCGCTTCCGCGGTCCCTTGCCTACTGTCTCTGACGCGTGACTAATTTAGCAAGTTATTGCCTACAAAGTCAAGGGGATTTTTATCATCAGCGACTTTACCTAAAGAATAGGTGATTTTTATAGTCGAAGGCCGGTAAGGGCTAAAGTCCTTAGGGACGATAATGTCAAAAGATTCAACTTTTATACGCAAACCATATTTTTGAAAAATAAAAGCAGGTATATTTTCAGCTAAAAAGCCTTTTGCGTTAGTAAAAAGATCGTTGGGGAAGCCGGACATTGCAAGATAGCAAGATAAGGTGTTGTCAGAAGCTTCAATTGTCGCTTTTCCACTAAATAAAAGTGAATCAACTATTATTTCGGCAAAATCATTCCCTCTTAGAATGGGCTTAAGATTAGTCATGTCTATTTTGCACAAATCAAAAGGCGTTTCATTAATAAGGACGGGATGAAAGTTTCCGTTTGAGACTTGAGGCGCTTGCATGGATATATTGGCAATATTTAAGCGCATTGCAAAATATTTCCGTAGACCTGCGGCTTTTTGAGCTAAAGTTGGGCCAATTTTTCCTGAATCAGCGGATTCGCTTGAAGTAAATGGCAAAGTCGCCATATCAAAGTCTGCAAAAACATCAGGGTAATCATTTTCTGGTTCTTCGTATGCCATATTTTTTCTTTAATTTTCGAGAAATTACTCTAAGTCATATAGCTAATGATGTCAAGATCAGATACAATAGCCGCATGAAAAAAGCATTTTCGGAAATAGCAAAAATATTAAAGAAGCCAAATCCGTTGATTGTTGTTCTCGGACCAACGGCATCAGGCAAAACAGCGATTTCTTTAAGCCTCGCCAAGAAATATAATTGCGAGATAATTTCCGCAGATTCACGTCAGATTTATAAAAAAATGACAATCAGTACGGATAAAATTCAAGAAAAAGATATGCAAGGAATTCGCCATCATCTAATTGATTTTGTTGAGCCTGATAAGGTTTATACGGTTGCGGAATGGAAAAGGGATGCGCTAAAAGTTATCGAAGACATTTATAAACGCGGAAAAATCCCGATGATTGTTGGTGGAACAGGACTTTATATCAGCTCTGTCATTTATAATTATGAAATTCCAATAATTCCGCCAAATTCGGCATTCCGAGAGCGCATGGAGGCGCTTGCGGAAAAGCATGGTACTCCTTATATATATAAGAAGCTTATGAAGGTTGATCCAAAAACTGCCAAAAAAACTTTAAAAAACAATCTTCGATATATCATTCGTGCGCTTGAAATAAACAAATTCAGCAAGGCAAATAAAGTTGATAAAAAAGGTAAGTCAAAATTTAATTATGCATTAATTGGCATTAATTGGCCTCGTGAAGAGCTTTATAAAAGGATTGATAAGCGCGTGGAAATACAAATTGAGAGAGGACTTTTAGAGGAAACGGCAAAACTTGCAAAAAAATATGATGTAAAACTTCCATCAATGACAGCAATCGGTTGCAAGGAGATTTTGCCTTATTTAAACGGAAAACAGACTCTTGAAAACATGATTCAACGTCTAAAATACAACACTCATCATTATGCGCGCAGGCAGATTTCGTGGTTTAAGAGGGAAAAGAAGATAATTTGGCTTAAGCCGAAAGATCTTAAATAAAACTTGTATAAAACGCGAATTCGAAATAGGATACGGGTGTATGTCCAAAGAATTTAATAAACTTGTGAAAATTGCGGCTCTTCTTCGAGCGAAAAATGGCTGTCCTTGGGATAAAAAGCAGACCATTGATTCCATGCTCGAGCATTTTTTGGAAGAAGCGGATGAGGTCAAGCAGGCAATGAATAAAAAAGATTATAAAAACCTCCGCGAGGAGCTTGGTGATTTGATTTTTACGATGCTGATGATCACGCAGATTGCAAAAGAAAGAAAGCTTTTTAATATAAATCAGGTTTTGCGCGATATAGATAAGAAGATTCGCAGAAGGCACACTTGGGTTTTTGGCAAGCACAAAGTGAAAACGGCCGAAGAAGCGCTTGAAATGTGGAGGAGAAATAAGGAAAAAGAAAAACGCACTTAGAAAATTTACATAATGTCTGTTTTAAACAAAAAATGGCATATAAAAAACACAGATGCTTCGGCGTCTCTTCTTGAAAAACTCCTCGCAAACAGAAATTTGCGCGACCATCGTTCGATAAAAACGTTTTTGGAGCCTTCAATTAAGGACTTATACAACCCGTTTTTGATGAATGATATGCGTAAGGCGGTTAATCGCATAAAGCAGGCGATTAAAGATGAAGAGCGCATTATTATTTATGGCGATTATGATGTTGATGGAATCACCGGTACAACAATTGCGGTGCGCGTTCTGCGCCATTTAAACGCAAAAGTTTCATATCGTTTGCCGCATAGAACAGAGGACGGCTATGGCCTTAACGAAAAATTTATTCACGAATTTAAAAAGCTTGGCGTTAAGCTTTTGATCACAGTTGATTGTGGAATTTCATGCGCAAAGGAAATTTCACTCGCGAAATCTTTTGGGATAGATACGATTATTGCTGATCACCATACGGTTCCCGAAAACACGCCAAAAGATTCATACGCAATTTTGCATCCAAAATGTGAAGGCTCTCTTTATCCTTTTAAAGATTTAACGGGCGCGGGGGTGGCCTTGAAATTGGCTTACGCCCTGCTTTCCGATGAAAAAGACGAAACTAAAATTGATAAATTTGCGGAAGATTTTCTTGATCTTGCAAGTCTTGGTACAATCGCAGACCTTGGCTTATTAACTGATGAAAACCGCATTATCGTGAAATATGGAATGGAAAAAATGAAGCACTCAAAATGGGACGGACTCAAATATTTAAAGCATTATTCAGGCATAAAACAGGAAGACGTTATCGATACGCAAATGGTTGGTTTTAGGCTTGCTCCTCGTATAAACGCCGCAGGAAGAGTCGCGCATCCTTATTATGCTTTGCGTCTTTTGCTTGAAGACGGAGAAGATAAAGGTCAGACAGACGCGCTCGCACAAAAACTTGAAGGATTTAATTCCAATCGCCAGTCCATAACTGAAAAAGCGCTTAGGCAAGCCGAGGAAATGTTTTTAAAAGACAACAAGAAAAAGATTTTGATTGCGCATTCAACCGAATGGCACAGCGGAATAATCGGTTTGATTGCGGGAAAATTGACTGATAAACATCATCTCCCATCAATAGTTATGAATGAGACAGCGGGGATGTTTGTTGCTTCGGCTCGCAGTCCGGGATTTTTTAACATTGTTGCTGCAATATCAGAATTTGGGCATTTGCTTGAGCATTTTGGAGGACATGCCGCCGCCGCAGGTTTTACGCTTAAAAAAGAAAATCTCAAAAAATTCACAAAAGCCATGGAGGATTATGCAGACAAAAAAATCAAAAAAGCTGATTATGAAAACATTCTTGAAATTGATGCAGAAATTAACGCCGATGAAATTACATCCGAAACTTTGAAAACAATAAATAAATTTGAGCCTTTTGGAATTGGCAACCCGACTCCCGTCTTATTAATAAAAAACATAAAGACGCAAAATGTTTCCGTGATTGGCAAAAATAAAGATCATCTCAAGTTCCGTTCACTTTTAAGCAACAAATCCACATCAGCTTTAAAACAAATCGATACAATTGGCTTTCGCTTTGGTCCATTTGCAAAAGATATTCTAAAATCACAATCTCTCGACATAGTTTTCAACTTGCAAAACAACACCTTCAATGGCAGAACCCAACTTCAAATGAATGTGGTCGATTTGAAAATAAATTGATACAAGGTCAAGTCGAATAATTTATATAAATTGATTTACATAAACTTTATTCTATAATTAAAAATTGGTATAACTTTAACCCTCACAAAATGAAAAAAATCATCATTCTTCTCGTCGCGATCGTAGCAATCGGCGGAATTGTTTATTATGCTACGGGCTCCGGATTAAAAGGGAGTATATTTTCAGCATCGAATCCAAATGCTCAGCAGCAAACAGGGGTCAAATTTAAAACTTTTGACGGAGATAATTCAGTTGGGACGAAAACAGTTTCTTTGGCAGACGTCACCTTTGACGTTAAGTCCTCAAAGGGAGAAATGCTCAATCCTTGTAGCGTCGGTACGAAATATGCTTTTAACGGAAATAAAATTTTAGTAAGCGGTAAAGAAGTTTCAGAAGTAATATTCACACCATCTGGCATGAGCTGTCCTACCGCTACTACAACTAAAGGGCGAGACGGGAAGGTGACGACAACACCGGCTCCGGCACTGCCAAAAGTTACTGGAGTTGTTGGGCTGGGTTATTTTGACGGGAAAGTGATGACAAGGCTAAGTTTAGCGAATGTTAATTTTTCATATAATTATAAAAACACAGCGTTAAAACCTTGCGATACAAGCGCAAAATATACATTTGATGGAAATAAAGTTTTAGCCAATGGGAAAGCCGTTTCAGAAGTGATTTTGGTCCCGACAGGCGTTGCTTGTCCGGTAAACTGTTCTGCTCTTGCACAAAACGTTATAAATAAGACGGATGCATCAAGCGCACAAGACGCTATAAAACAAATGAAGGATGCTAAATGTAGTGAAGAGCTTATACAGAATACGCAGTGCAAATACATAGAAAATACGTTCTATAATTCTTTGAAGAGCGTTCCTGAAGATAAATCAGATAATGACAAAATGCAGTCTCTTACATTGGCATATCAAAAAATGGGGGATCCTCAAATGGGTGGTCCTCAAATGCAATGTAAGTTTGATAATAAATATAAGGACGCATACTGGTGCAAGGCTGATATACAAGTGTTATATAAAGCGGGCATAAACGCCGAATCTTCATATCAAGATATGATTAAAAGAGGGTGTGTTATCCCGGCTGGATTGCAGGACATGGGCCAGAAATTTGACTGCAAATTACTTGAAAAAGCAATGCAAGAAGGGCTAGAAGCAAAAGACGAACTCGTGAAAGCGGATGTAACATATTATAAATTAAAGCCTACGGTTCAGAATTGCGAATTAGACAATGATAAAGAACAGCCATACAAGTCTTTAAAAACATTAAAATGCAAGAGCGGGAATGATGTGGTATGGGGATTGTATAAAATGATAATAGATTTTAACAGCAATCAGGTGTCGAATTTAAAGCTAAAATACGAAGATCTGGGAAGCGTTGGCTGTGAAATAACTGAAGACGTGAAAGTAGGTTATAAAATAGGCACAGAGACAAATTGCGATAATGCGATCCAGAATTTTTCAGATTTCCTATCTCAATATTCGGATTCGGAAAAGGTAAAAGCAAACAATATGTTGTCAGTGTATGTATTGGATGCATATAAGCGTGCGTCAAAAATTGGAGGTTGTGTCGTTCCGGCCGATTTAAAAGAAAAATATGATAGTTTGTCACTTGTTTATTTTTGTGAAGGCTGGTTTAACTCTGTAAAAAAAGCGTTAGACGATGGTAATCAGCAAGATAAAGCATATTACGCATATACTTCATTAATGAATACGGGAAGCGGAAAATGTGTGCCATCAATACCTCAAGATTTGCAAGCGCAATATAATAGCATTGTATGCGGACCTACGGTAAACAGTTTTATAAGTCACTTGGGTCAATTGAAAATAAATCCATCAAATGCAATGTTCAAAACTCTTGTAAAACAAGATCATTTTGACGTCAAGAAAAAATACTGTGCAGCGTTAGTGTCTCCGGAAGTCGAAAGTCAATATTCTGAATTGGTTGGTCAATAGAATTACAATTGCAAAGAGCCCTCGCTTAAACTCGGGGGCTTTTTTGTTGCGCTTTATTTTTTAATCTGGTATATTTCTCCCCTTAGTCAGGCACAAAGCGGTCTCAAATATTATGTTTGACTAATCAGAAAATTTATAGTATAATTTACAGATAGCACTTCAGAAGACAATCAAAATAATTTCACGAAATTTAATATAAATGGCACACGAATCCGATAAAAAACAGATCATAGACTTTATTAAAGCGAGCAATAAAATTCTTGTTATGCCTTCTGCTCCTGTTGATTGCGACTCTATTGGAAGCGCTTTAAGCCTATATGTCGTGCTGAAAAAGCTTGGCAAAGAAGTCACGGTTGTTTCCGCAGATCCTGTTCCAAATGTATACGAATTTTTGCCTGTGATTCACGCAATCGGTGATAGATTAACCGCTACGAAGGATTTTATTATTACAATCGATACTCGTAAAACGCACGTTGCGGAAATAAAAAAAGAGGAAGAAGATGGCAAAACGCACATTGTGATTACGCCTAAGGGAGGCCGTTTTTCGCCAAAAGATATTTCGATAAATTACGGTCCTGAAAAGTATGATTTGATTATAACGGTTGATACGGCGACGCTTGAACAGCTCGGTCATTCATATGAAGATAATGTTGATATGTTTACGCAGATTCCAGTTTTGAATATCGATCATCACATTTCAAATGAGCAATTCGGTAAAGTGAATTATGTTGATGCAATGGCTTCCTCTACAACAGAAATCCTGATTCCAATCATCGAACAGTTAGAAAAAGAAACAGGAAAAGTTTTGTTTGATGACGATATTGCGACATTGCTTTTGGCCGGAATTATTACCGATACGGGCAGTTTTCAAAACGCAAATACAACTCCAAAATCTTTTGACTGGGCGGCATATTTGATTGCAAAAGGTGGACGTCAGCAAGAGATCATCCAGCGCATATACAAGACAAAACCACTTAGCACGCTTAAGCTTTGGGGTCGTGTTTTGAGCAAAATTCAGATTGATGAAGCGCATAAATTCGTGTGGTCAACTGTGACACAAAAAGATTTCAAAGATACGGAAAGCGATGAAGAGCATGTCGGTGAAATTATTGATGATTTGCTTTCAAATGCGCCCGGTGCGGAAGTCATTTTGCTTCTTAAAGAAAAATCAGTTGGTATAATTTCCGGCAGCATAAGGACAACTTCGGCGAGTGTGGATGCAAGTGAAATTGCTTCTATTTTTGGTGGCGGTGGGCATAGCAGAGCCGCAGGATTCAAAGTAAAAAATCCGGATTTTGATAAAGTTTATAAATATGTAATTGAAAAAATTAAGGAATATCAGGCAAACAGATTGAATATTGTTGCGGACGAAAACGGTGAAGACATTGGAGTTGCGGAAAAAGTTGAAACTCCTGATATGACGCCGGTTTATAAATACGAAGCGCAAGTTGCGGAAAATAATGCAGAAACAGTTGCAATCGAAAAAGAAGCTGTCGAAGAATTAACGTCAGAAATTGAAGGCAGTAAGCCAAAAAAACGCGTTGGCAGAAAACCAAAAACTTTGAAAGAAAAAGAGAGTGATAGAGAAGAAATGGACAAGGAGATTGAGGAGTCGAGTGTGAAAAAAATTGCAATGAAAAAATCTGCCGAGCCAACAAGCGGCATTGAATTAAAACTTCAAAAAGAAGAAACCATTGAGGAGGAAAATGGCGCAAATCAAGACGAATCGGTTGACCAAGAAAGCAGTGACGAAACGCACGCGCCAAAATCAGGGTATAGATTTGAAGAGTAAGTGCTATAATTTTTCCATTACCGCCGCATCAATATCAAAGTTACTATAAACGTTTACCACGTCTTCATTTTCTTCAACCATATCAAGAACGTCGAGGATCCTTTTTGCTTTTTCGGCATCGGTTATTTTTACAATATTAGCCGGAACAAAAGTTAATTCCGCATTTTCGGGCTTTAATCCGGCGTTTTCGAGAGATTTTTTAATCTGCATAAGCTGGCTTGGCTCTGTATAAATTTCAATAACTCCGGCATCCGCTTTAACGTCGCTTGCTCCCGCATCAATCGCTTTTAATTCAATTTCGTCGGCGCTCAAGTTATTTGCGCCGCCCGCCGTGCCGCTCCCACAAGCCAAAGTCATATATCCGCTTTGTTTAAACATCCAGCCAATTGTTCCCGCAGAGCCAAGATGTCCACCGTTTTTATCAAGCATTAATTTCAGAGA
>JBAYGM010000047.1:0-8069 GCA_041666705.1 Candidatus Altimarinota bacterium
ATAGATTTGCGGGTGCAACCAAAGCCAATGAACTGTTTTTTGTACAAATAAAAGAAGATAAAAGTATCGGTAAAAAATGGCTTATATCGGCTTTCCCTATAGATAAATAAATATAAACAAAAGACCTTCCGCTAATTGTAGTTTATGAACTACGGGCCGAAAGTCTCTCTGAAATAAGGATATCAAAGTCGCAACTTTATTGTCAATTAAAAAATTTGCCGTTTTTATGTATAAAATCTTGACATTATGCATGCTTTATGATTTAATTTGCTACTAAATTAATTTTTATGAAAGTACAAGAAAAATTAAAAAATATGCTTATAGAAGCCGGGTTAAGTGAGGTGGAAATTGTTATATATTTCGAACTCTTGAAAAAACCATCTGAAACCAAATGGAATCTTATAAACAGAACCGGCTTGGATAGAAACTGTGTTTATCGCGCTTTTGAAAAACTCGAACAATTAAAAATGGTTAAAAAAGATCGCGAAGGAATAAAAGCTTTATCTTTAAAGCCGTTCGTGGATGGGCTCTTGCATTCTGAAAAACGTCTTGGAAAACTGGCGGATAAAATTCGAAAAACTGCGCCGTTTTTGCGCGTTCCAACTGAAGCCGTAGAGGAATTCGACGTTGTGCATTTTCAGGATCAAATTCTCGACAATTATATGATGATGTCTAAAGTGAAATATAATACTTGCTTGGATTTTGGCGATCTTGAAAATTTTGTTCCTGTGCTTGGTGGCATGGAGCCTGTTTTGAAATTTCGCGAAAACAGATATAAACAATCCGCTAAAAACAAAGCTATTTGCACCACTTTTGGACCTTACACTTCTTGTATGGCCAGAAAAAACGACGCTGAAAAATTTCAAAGTATTATTAGCCTTATGCCGACTGAATTTAAAGGCAAATGGATTATTTTCTCCGATACCAACAACTATGTTATGTTTAATGATTTTTCAGATCCGGAATTTACGTCTTCCGTGCTTGTAAAATCAAAAACAATTTCCGAATCTCAACGTATGCTTTTTGACCAATTTTCTCAAAATTTTGAGAAAATTTAGTTAAGTTCTTGGCTTATTCTAGCGGTTTAAGAAATTTATACCGCTTTTTTTGTCAGTACTAAAGTTCGGTTGTTTAATTGGGTCTTTATTATTCATTTAATAATTATGGCTCAAAAAAGCTCAGCGAATGGAACCTATCGCATAGATGAATTAGGCGACAAAATGAGAATCGAAATGGTTGAAACTTCTCTTGGTTGCCCTGAAGGATGCAAAAGCTGCGGTGCATACGATGATTATCGTCTGGAAAATATGAAAGTTATAGAGTTAAGCGAAGAAAAACTTTACAAGCATTTAACTCAAATTGTTGGAAAACAAAGGAAGCGTCTTATTGATTGGTTTAATAATTGTGTCACAACTTATGTGAATACGGAGCCTTTACGAACTAATAATTTCCCATTTTTTGCGGAACTCGTTAATAGTGAAAGCGGTGGCAAATCAAAAGTCGTTGCAATCAGCCATGGCGTTATTGCGGGGAATAAAAAAATGCGCCTCAGGCTTGAAAAAATAGTTGAATTAATGGAGAAAGGCATTATACCGCGTTTTGTTCTTACGGCTGATTTTGCTCGTAGAGGAGGAACAATGTCTGATGATGAAAATTTGCGTCATTATTTAGAAACTCTTGAAATTTTACGACCCGCTCTACGAAAAGTTCATATTTCAGTGCAAGGATTTAACGAAAAAGGCGAAGGGCCCGACTCTTTATCAAGATCCGCTAAAATGATCGAGGACGTTTTAAGCAGAATGCATTTGACTCACGAAGAAGACGTTAATCTTGGAAGAACCGGCCGCACCTATACATCTTTAGGCAGAGCTGCAAAAGTTTTGGGAGATAATGTAATCACGAGATGCTCCGTTATACCTGATAATGCTTTTGTCATAATGGCATTACATAAGAGCCATAGATGGCGTGGATTTATTCGATTTGACGGATCCGCTTATGCTCAATATTTAGACGATCACATGAAGAGTTACAATGAAGTTTTAAGCTATCCATGGACTAAAATTAAATTATAGTTTCATGCTATAATTATCTCATGATTCTTGGCATTGATGCATCGCGAATGAGTTTTGAAGCCTCAACCGGCGTTGAGTTTTATTCGAAGCATATTGTTGCGGCGATTTTGAAGATTTTGAAGGATGAAAATGGTGGCGGCGTGGAAGTTGTTTTATATTCGCCAAAAAAGCTTGATATTATTTTTCCTGAAAATGAATTTTATAAACACGAAGAGCACGTTATCCCCTGCCCGAGGCTTTGGACGCAGGTTCGACTTGGATATGAAATGTTTGTGAATCCGCCGGACGTTTTATTTGTGCCATCACACATTATTCCAATTTTTCATCCGAAAAAAACCGTAACAATGATTCATGACGTGGCCTTTAAATACACAAAAAAAGCGTATTCGTTTGCTTCATATCATTATTTAAATTTTGGGGCAATGTTTGCATGTAAATTCGCTTATAAAATCCTCACGCCGACAGAAGCCGTGAAACAAGATTTGATTAAATTCTACAACTGCAATCCGAAAAAAATCGTTGTTGTGCATCATGGATTTGAGGCTCCGGATGCGCCTAAAAACGTTACGGTCGCGGATGAAAAGAAAATCTTGATGCAATTTGGAATCGGGAAAGATCAAAAATATATATTCTTTGTTGGAAGACTTGAAGAAAAGAAAAACTTGGTTCGATTAATAAACGCTTTTGCGGAATTTTCCAAAAAAAATAAGAATTATAAATTGCTTTTATGCGGAAAACGCGGACTTAAGTTTAAGAAGATTTGGCGTGCTGTTGAGAAAAATAATTTGTGGAACAAGGTTTTGATGCCCGGATATATCACCGAGGAAGAGAAAAATGTTTTAATGAAAAATTGTGATTTTTTTGCGTTTCCGTCACTTCAAGAAGGATTCGGATTCCCCGTTTTGGAAGCATTTTATTATAAAAAACCGATTGTAGTTTCAGATATTCCGGCATTGCGTGAAATCGCAGAAGACGCGGCTATTTTTGTTGATCCTTATAATGAAAAAAGTATTGCAGATGGGCTTAAGAAAATTAAAAATTGCGAAGATTTGATTAAAAAAGGGACTGAAAGATTGAAGAAATTTACATGGAAAAAAGCCGCTGAAAAAACATTAAAAGTTTTATTGAGTTAAAAATGGACAATCAAAGCATTGCTAAAATTTTTGAAGAAATTGGAAATATTTTGGAAATCCAAGGGCAAAATCCTTTCCGTTTTAAGGCTTATTATAGAGCTGCGCAGACGATTGAAAACTTATCTCAAGAACTGAGCGAGATTTATAAAGCGGATAAAGATGAGCTGACAAAAATTCCCGGGATTGGTCGCGCGCTTGCTGATACGATCATTGAAATTATTACAACCGGAAAATCAAAAGGCCATGATGCGCTCGTAAAAACTTTGCCGGAAGGATTTTTAAACATGCTGGATATTCGCGGAGTTGGGCCAAAAAAAGTGAAATTATTTTATACCGAGTTGGCTGTGAAAAATATTGCGGAACTAAAAGATGCCGCAGAAAAACGAATGTTGCAAACGCTTCCCGGCATGGGTGAAAAAAGTGAAAGTGAAATTTTGGCGGCGATAAATGAATATTTATCGACATCGCATGATAGGCGTTTACTTTTTGATGCAATGCAACAAGCGGATGAATTTGTCGCATATATTAAAGAAGGGAAAACCGGCAACCTGATTGAGGCGATTGAGCCTTGTGGAAGCCTAAGAAGGCGCGCGGAAACTGTTGGTGATATTGATATTTTGTGCGCGAGCAAAAATCCGGAAAAAATAATGGAAAAATATGTGAGCTATCCGGAAATTGCAAAAATCTTGAGCCAAGGAAGCACAAAGTCCTCTGTGGTTTTAAAGTCCGGAATTCAAGTTGATTTGCGCGTTATTGAAAAAGAATCTTTTGGCGCGGCTTTGCAATATTTCACAGGATCAAAAGAACACAATGTGCGCACGCGTGATATCGCAAAAAGAAAAGGCTTAAAGCTCAGCGAATATGGCGTTTTTGATGATGATAAAATGATTGCCGGAAAAACCGAAAAAGAAGTTTATAACGCAATTGGATTGCCCTTTATTCCGCCGGAAATGCGAGAAAATCGCGGAGAGATTGAACTTGCGGAAAAACTCGGCGTTAAAGGCGAAAAAAATATGCCAAAATTAATTGAACTTAAAGATCTGCGCGGAGATTTGCATGTTCATAGCGATTGGAGCGATGCGGCGCAGGATATTGAAACCGTTGCGATGGCTTATAAAAAAGCCGGATTTGAATATATCGCGCTGACAGATCATTCGGCTTTTATTGGAATCACGCATGGAATGGATGAAAATCGGATTCAACAACAGTGGAAAGAAATTGATAAATTGAATAAAAAACTCGCGCCGTTTAAAATTTTGAAAGGCTGTGAAGTTGATATTCATAAAGACGGAACTCTTGCTTTGCCGGATGAAATTCTGAAAAAACTAGATATTGTAATTGTGGCTGTGCATAGCGCTTTTATGCTTCCCGAAGCTGAACAAACCGCACGCATAATCAAGGCTTTAAAAAATCCTTATGTTACTATTTTAGCGCATCCGAGCGGAAGATTGATAAATAAAAGGCCGGCTTATAAAGCTGATATGGATGCGATAATTAAGGCTGCGATTGAAAATGATGTTGCACTGGAAATAAACAGCTCCCCTTCGCGAATGGATTTGCAGGATATTTACGTTAAGCGTGCAAAAGAACTCGACGCAAAATTCGCAATAAATAGCGATTCTCATCATTCAAGCCAGATGGAATATTTAAAGTTTGGCGTTTTTGTTGCAAGAAAAGGATGGCTGGAAGCAAAAAATGTGATGAATACAAAGCCGCTTAAAAATATTCTGTGATATAATAATTTTATGAAAGTAGCCCTTGTTCACGATTTTTTAATTAGGCTTGGAGGTGCGGAAAGAGTTCTCAAAGTTTTGAGTGATATGTATCCGCATGCGCCGATTTATACGCTTGTGTATGACGAAAAAAAGGTTGGGAGCGTTTTTCCAAAAGAGCGCGTAAAGGTTTCAAATTTGGACAAATGGGCGAAAGTTTTTGGACACAAAATGCTTTTCCCAAAAATGCCGCAAGCTGTTGAGCAATGGGATTTCTCTGAATTTGATTTGGTGATAAGCTCATCGAGCGCTTATGCGCATGGGATTCTTGTGCCGCTTCACACAACGCATATTTGCTACTGCCACACGCCGATGCGATATGTTTGGGATTATGCGCATCAATATTTGGAGGAGCAAAATTTGGGACCGACTTTAAAACTTTATATTGAACATAAGTTGTCGCAAATTCGGCTTTGGGATAAGGTTGCGAGCAATAGACCGGATTTTTATATTGCGAATTCAAAGACAGTTGCGGCGAGAATAAAAAAATATTATAGGCGCGATTCGACAATTATTTATCCGCCTGTTGATGTGGATAAATTTAAATCGCAAAAAAAGAATGAGGATTTTTATTTGATAGTTTCGACTTTAACGCCTTATAAAAAGATTGATTTAGCGATTGAGCTCTTTAATAAGCTTGAAAAGCGGCTTGTCATTATTGGTGGCGGAAAAATGTTGAATTATTTGAAAGAAATTGCCGGGCCAACCGTTGACGTCCTTGGTCGCAAACCGGATGAAGTCGTTCATGAATATATTGAAAATTGTCGCGGCTTTATTTTTCCATCTGAAGAAGATTTTGGAATTACGCCTGTTGAAGCCATGGCCGCAGGCAAGCCAATTTTGGCTTATAGAAGCGGTGGATTAACCGAAACTATGATTGAAGGCGTAACCGGCGAATTCTTTGATGAGCAGACTTTAAAATCCATGGAAGAAGGATTTGAAAAAATGATCGCAAATGAAAAGAAATATCATGCGAGCAAAATTCGAGAGCAGGCAATGAAGTTTTCCGTAGAGGAATTTAAGGAGAATTTTAAGAAATTTGTCGCGAAAACCAAAAAATGCTAGTATAAGTTCCTCAAAGCATTTTCTATGGAAAAAATCGCATTTTACAGGAAATATAGGCCACAAGGCTTCACTTATCTTGTCGGACAGGATCACGTTAGGCAGACTTTGTTGAATGGCTTGCGAGAAAACCGCATGGTGCATGCTTATCTTTTTACAGGCCCACGTGGAACCGGGAAGACTTCGACTGCGCGCTTGATCGCGAAATCTTTGAACTGCCTGAATATGGATGCGGATATGGAGCCATGCGGAAAATGCGAGATGTGCGTTAGCTTAAATGAGGGCAGATTGATTGATTTGATTGAGATTGATGCGGCAAGCAATCGTGGAATTGATGAAATTCGTGATTTGATTGAGAAAATAAATTATGCTCCAACTCGTGCGAAAAATAAGATTTACATCGTTGATGAAGCGCATATGCTCACAAAAGAGGCATTTAATGCACTTCTTAAGACTTTGGAAGAACCGCCGAGCTATGTTTATTTTATTCTTTGTACAACTGAAGCGCACAAAATTCCTGAAACAATTATTTCCAGATGTCAGAGATTTGATTTTAAACGAATTGATCCGAGGACGATTATGGCGAGATTGAGCTATATTGCCCAGCTTGAAAATATCGTGGCTGAAGATAAAGCGATTGAGGCGATTGCGAATAATGCCGAAGGAGGGCTTCGTGATGCAATTGGAGTTATGGAACAGCTCGTTGTTGATGGGAAATTAACATACGACCGCGTGAAAGAAATGTTGAGTTTAAGCGGAATTGAGAACCTTGATGCGTTTTATAAAATGCTTGAAAGTTGCGACGCAAATTCTGCACTTTTGTTTGTGCAAAATTTATATAAAGAAGGTGCGGATTTGTCGCAATTTACGCGTGAAGTTCTTGAAGTTTTGCGAAGTAAATTGATTGCGGCCGTGCAAAGCGAAGAAAAAGATGCTGTTCCAAAATTGATGCTTATGACTGATTCTTTTCAAGGTGCTCTTGAGAAATTTAAAAGCGCCGCCATACCTCAATTACCGCTTGAAATAGCTATTATTGAGATATGCGGATATCAAAGGGCAAAGACGCCGGAAATAAAAAGTGCTGCAAAAACGTTTAGCACTGTTGCGCCTAGCGTGACGAATCCGACGCCAATTACAAAACAAAATGTTAGCGAACCTGCCCCCGTTTCTCCAATGGACCCGATTGATGTGACTATGCAAAATATTATCAGCACATGGCCAAGAGTTATCGAAAGAATCAAGACACCAATGCTTAGACAGGGCGTTAAAAATTCACAACCAAGCGATTTAAATGGCGATACATTGACTCTTGAATTTAAGACGACTTTTTATCTTGAAAAAGTCTCCGAGACAACTCATTTGGCAGAACTTGAAAAGGCACTTTTTGATGTATTTAATAACAAAATCCGCGTTAAAGGAGTTTTGAAAAGGATTGAACTTGAGCCTGTGATAGCAGGAGCAGAAACTACGGTTGCGGATGTGATGGATATGGCTATGGCGCCTGCTGGTGGCGCTAGCGATACTTCTGGCGCGCAAGCCGACGGATCCGCTAATGCGCAAGCCGACACAAATGCGCCGAAAAAATCTTCCAATGCGAATGATATTGCAGACTTTTTTGGAGGAGAGGTGCTGGAGTAATTAAATTTGATAATCAGGTTCTTGCGACTGCTTAACTTTTCTATCCGGCAAACCCAATGCTTTCAAATATAAATCAATTTGATTCCCGTTTGGCGTATTGAAGTGCCCATATGTTGATGGGCGTATGCCATATCCCATTACGTTCGATAACACGCCTATCACTCCTGAATAAAAACCCATCATCCTTCCTAATGCTTCTCCCATTTCTCTTTGCTCATCCCTCGGCGCCTCAAGCATGCCTGCAGTGCCCATCCACATGCATTGCACAATGGATTCGGCTACATAATCTAAAATAATTGCAACTTTTAATTCAATGGTATCCGTTGGTCGATCAACCCTACACACCTTTGAATGATTCAAAATACCTGCAAATTCTGCATCACTAAGAGCCA
>JBAYGM010000048.1:0-7946 GCA_041666705.1 Candidatus Altimarinota bacterium
AGGCTTGCTGATATGAAAAAAGTTGCATTAAAGCTCGCAAGAGATCTCGTTGATATGGCAAAAAAATATGAATTCATGCCAATGCCAGGTTATACGCATATGCAAAAGGCAATGCCGACTTCTGTCGGGACTTGGTACGGTGCTTTTGCGGAAAATTTGCTCGACGATATCAAGATGATGATTGCGATTTCAGACACCTTGGTTGATCAAAATCCACTTGGGAGTGGCGCAGGTTTTGGTTCTCCATTTGCATTTGATCGTGATAAGCTTTCAACTGATCTTGGCTTTAAAAGGACTCAAAGCAATGTTATTTATTGCCACAATTCACGCGGAAGAATCGCCGGAATGACGCTTGAAGCTTGCATAGAAATAATGCTGACTCTCAATAAGCTCGCTTGTGATTTGCTTTTTTTCACAACTCAAGAATTTAATTTTTTTCATGTGCCGGATAATATTTCAACGGGTTCATCCATCATGCCGCAAAAGAAAAATCTTGATGTTTGTGAGTTGATTCGTGGTCGTACAGCGACAGTTGTCGCATGCAGAAATGAAATGATAATGAATTACATTAATAAAATTTCCGGATATCACAGAGACGGACAGGAAATTAAGCGTCCGCTATTTCTTGGCTTGCGCTACACAAAAATGTCGCTCGAAGCAATGTCGGTTGTCATAAAAAACATCGTTCCGAATGAGCAGAAATTGCTTGATAACATGGTCCCTGAACTTTTTTCTGCACACAAAGCATTTGAGATGGTAAAAGGCGGAATGTCTTTTCGTGACGCTTATCGTGAAGTCGGTTCGCACTTAAAAGAAATCAAAATCAACAAATCCTCGATAGTCTCCATGCTCAAACAGTCCAAGCATCAAGGTGGTGTCGGCAATCTTGGATTGGATAAGCTGGCAAAGGAAATTGCGAATCTAAGCAGATAAGCGATCAATCTTTATTCCTCTTTTGCAATTCTTCAATAACAGATCTAAAGTCGACTTTTTTAGATGCAAGCAAAACCATCAAATGATAGAGTAAGTCAGAACTCTCTTCTGTAAGCCGTTTTTTAGTCTCTTTTTTTGCCGCTTTTATTACTTCACCTGACTCTTCTTTGATTTTTGCGCATATTTTATTCAAACCCTTTTTAAATAAATAACTTGTATACGAATTTTTAGGCATCAGCTTTTTACGGCTTTTTATAAGCTCAAAAAGCTTTTTCAAAAAATAAAGATAATCCGGTTCATCTTCAAAGCAAGACGTTTTTCCGGTGTGACATGTTGGACCTTTTGGTACCGCTTTAATCAAAATTGTGTCATTATCGCAATCAAACTTTGCGCTTATAAATGCCAAAATATTACCACTTGTCTCGCCCTTCATCCATAAGCGTTTTTTTGATCTACTATAAAACCAAACGCGCTTTTCTTTTAAAGTTTTATTAAACGATTCCTGATTCATATAGCCAAGCATTAGCACGGTACTCGTGTTTTTATCCTGGATTATCGCCGGTATTAAGCCAATTATTTTTTTCATATACGTATTGGTATGTTAAATTTTGATAAATATTTCTTTGCTTGTGAAATGGAAATTTCATTAAAGTGAAATAAGCTGGCGGCGAGTACGGCATCAGCTTTCCCTTCATTCAAAGCCATTCTCAAGTCTTTTAAAGACCCGGCTCCTCCGGACGCAATCACCGGAATTTTCACAGCGGAAGAAATTTTTTCAAGTAATTCGATATCAAAACCTTTCTTTGTTCCATCGCGATCCATCGATGTTAAAAGGATTTCTCCAGCCCCCAGGGAATCAACTTTTTTAGCCCAGTCCAAAACGTCTAAATCGGTTTTTTGGCTTCCGCCTCTCGTGAAAACCTTATATTTACCGTTTATTTTTTTTACATCAATTGCGACAACAACGCACTGGTTTCCGAATTTTTTAGCTGCTTTTGATATAAGCTTAGGATCGAGTACGGCAGCAGTATTGATTGAAACCTTATCAGCTCCGCTCAAAAGCAAATTTTTAATATCTGCGATATTTGATACGCCTCCGCCGACTGTAAACGGAATAAAAATGTTTTCTGAAATTCTTCGCACCAAATCAAGCGTAGTTTTTCTATTTTCTTTCGTAGCTTTTATATCAAGAAAAACAAGTTCATCCGCGCCTTCTTCGGAATATTTTTTACCGAGCTCAACAGGATCTCCGCTGTCTATCAAATTTTTGAAATTCACACCTTTTACGACTCTTGAATTTGCAACATCAAGGCAGGGGATAATGCGTTTCGTCAGACCGGTAAGCGGTTTTACGGCATCAATAGCCTCACGCAAACACACTCTATTTTCATACAAAGCTTTTCCGATTATCGCACCATAAATATTCAATCCGCTTAATATTTCAACATCGTAGATGCTAGAGATTCCACCGGACGCAACTAAATTAAAATTCATCCGGATTAATTCCGAAATCGCCTTAAAATTTGGCTTCGTTAGCATTCCATCTCGCGAAATATCGGTAAAAATAATTTCAGTTACGCCGATTTTCTCAAGTTTTTTGGCAAATGCAAGATAGTCTATATTACTTTTATTAAGCCATCCGTTGGTAGCAAGTTTGCAATCGATTGCATCAAGTCCGACGACTATTCTTTCGGCGCCAAATCTTTTTATTAAATCTTTAATAAAATTTAGATCATAGGCAGCTTTAGTCCCAATAATTAGTCTATTTATGCCAGCTTTAATGTATTTATTCGCAACTTCAGGCGAACGTATCCCTCCGCCAATTTCAATTGGGATATTCACAGCTTTTCGGATTTTAATAATTGTTTCCAAATTTTCAGGCTTACCTGATTTTGCGGCATCCAGATCAACAATGTGAAGCATTTTTGCGCCGTCTTTTTCAAACTTTCGTGCGACTTTTATGGGGTTTCTAAAATATACGGTTTTGCAATCATAATCTCCTTTTCGAAGCCTGACGCATTCGCCGTTGATGATGTCTATTGCGGGTATTATTAACATTTGTTGCAAAAGTTAGATAATAATTTTAAGCCTGATTTACCTGATTTTTCAGGATGAAATTGAACTGCGTAAAAGTTATTTTTCAACACAACAGAGGGGAATTTGAGGCTATAATCGCTCGTTCTGATAACATATTCTGCCTGCGCATCAAAATAATACGAATTTACAAAATAAAAATAATCTTGATTTTTTATTCCATCAAAAAGGGCATTTTTTTTCACAACATTAACTTTATTCCACCCGATTTGAGGAATTTTGAGTTCACGCGATTGGAATTTTTTAACTTTACCTGGTATTAAATCCAAGCATTTTACTTTTCCTTCTTCCGAAAATTCAGACAGAAGTTGCATACCAAGGCATATCCCAAGAAATGGCTTCTTTAAAGCTTTAATTGGCTCAACAAAACCTTTTTTCTTAAGTGCATTCATGGCGTTTTTTGCAGAGCCAACTCCCGGAAAAATGATTTTATCAACATATTCAAGCCGGCTCGGACTATCCAAAACTTCAAAATTTTGCTCAAGCCGGACTAACGCGTTAGTAACACTTTTTAAATTTCCTCCTCCATAATTTATTATTCCGATTTTCATATAATTCCTTTTGTTGTTGGTAAAGTATTTTTTGCTCGTTTATCATTTTCACAAGCCATTCTCAAGGCTTTCGCAAACGCTTTGAATATGGCCTCGATTTTGTGGTGTTCATTTTTGCCATATCTTACATTGATATGTATGTTTGCCTTTAAAGAATCACTTAGCGATTTGAAAAAGTGTTCGATCATCTCCGTTGGCAAATCACCAATTTTTTCTCTTTTAAATTCGCAATTAAAAACAAAATAAGGTCTGCCTGAAAGATCAATTGCGACTTCAACGAGGGAGTCGTCCATTGGCATAAGAAAGCCATAGCGTTTTATACTTCTTTTTTCTCCAAGAGCATTTGTCAGCGTTTCACCAAGAGTTATCGCGATATCTTCAATTGTGTGATGCTCGTCAACCTTCAAGTCACCATTAGCTTTGACGCACAAATCAATTAAAGAGTGTTTAGACAGCTGTTCAAGCATGTGATTGAAGAAGTTGAGTCCAGTATCTATATTGTATTCCCCGGTGCCGTCTAAATTTGCAAAAACAAAGATGTCAGTTTCATTTGTTTTTCTTGTACGCGCTGCAATTCTTGGGAACCTTCCATTGGTTTCCATTTTTATTCCACGTATGCCAAGATTTTTTGCGAATTCCATATCGGTTTCACGATCACCAACCATAAATGACTTTTCAAAATTAATTTTTTCAGATTTTAGCCACGTTTTTAAAAGACCAATTTTTGGCTTTCTGCAGCTACAATTCTCTTCTTTTTTATGTGGACATATAAAAATTTTATAAAATTCTAAGCCTTCCAGCTTAAGTAGTCGCAAAAATTCATTTTGCGGTTCTTCAAAGTCTTTTTTTGGGAAAGATTTTGTACCAATGCCGTCTTGATTT
The DNA here is from genome assembly GCA_041666705.1 of Candidatus Altimarinota bacterium. Classification (GTDB taxonomy): domain Bacteria; phylum Patescibacteriota; class Gracilibacteria; order UBA1369; family UBA12463; genus UBA12463. The sequence continues at coordinate 4,461 of JBAYGM010000048.1, forward strand.
GAAACCATGATGAATTTATAACCACTATCACGCAGGTTTTTGAGCTCATCAATGACGCCGGGTAGAATTTTAAGCTTATCGATCGAATCAATTTGTTTTGTGTCCGGCGGCTCAAATATAAGCGCACCATCTCGGTCTAAAAAAGCAATTTTAATTGGTTCCATATACGATTTTTTTAATAGATTTTAATAATAAATCATTTTGCCGAGGCGTACCGATGGTTATCCTGAAACAATCTTCGACCAAAGGCTTATTTTTAAATCGACGTACGATAATGCGGTATTTTTCAATAAGTTTTTCAAAAATTTTATCCGAATACTTACTTTTTATAAGTAAAAAATTTGCTTCACTCGGAAAAACTTTAAAACCCATTTTTTCAAGAATATTTTTTAACTTTTCTCGTTCGGAAACAATTTTATCTCGTAGTCTAATCATTTGATTTGGTCTGTTTAAAGCCAAAGTCGCAATATACTGAGAAACGGCGCTGACGTTATAAGGCAGTTTAACTTTGTTTAAATAGCTTATTATTTCTGCGTTTGTTATCGCATATCCGACGCGAATTCCAGCCAATCCCCAAGCTTTTGAAAAAGTTCGAAGCACAACGAGGTTTTGAATTAATGGACTTAGTCGAGAAACCGATTTTGCAGACGAAAATTCTATATATGCTTCATCGACAACGACAATTCCATCAAACATTTTGCATACACTTATGACGTCATCTTCAGAAATCAAATTTCCGGTCGGGTTATTAGGTCTACATATAAAAATCATCTTTGTTTTTTTTGAAATACATTGAGGCAAAGCGCGAAAATCTATTTGAAAATCAGCATTCAGAAGGCAGACTTTAACTTTTGCATTTGCAGTCTCAGCGGAGGCCCTATACATCCCATAGGTTGGTTCGAATATAACAATTTCATCATTTTCATTCAGAAAAATTCGCATAAGAAGATCTATGATTTCATCAGATCCAGAGCTGACAAATATATTTTTCGCCGAAACTCTAAGGTAATTTGATAAACTTTTTCGTAAATCTGTGGCATAAGGGTCAGGATAACGATTTAAATCTATTTTTAAGCCGATTTTTACGCTTTGAAAAGGGTTTTCATTAGCATCCATAAACAGTCCGTCGCCGGAATATTCCATTCTGGCGCACGAATATGGCTTTAATGTTTCGATATTTTTTCTGACAAGTTTTTTAATCATAGTTTCTTATTGTTATAGCGTTTTTGTGTGCAGTTAAACCTTCGCTTTCTGCGATTATTTCAACTGCTTTCTTGAGATTTTTGAATCCATTTTTTGATATTTCCTGAACTTGCATCATTTTTCCAAACGATTCAGCGGATAGCGGATTAAACATTTTTGCATATCCGGAAGTTGGTAGTGTGTGATTGGCGCCGGAAACATAATCTCCAAGCGGCTCCGAAGAATATTCACCAAGAAAAACAGATCCGGCGTTATTGATTTTTTTAAGTGTTTTTCGTGGATTTTTGGTTAAGATCTCCAAGTGTTCGGGAGCATATTCATTGGCGATTTCACACGCTTGTTTTTCGGAATCAACAATTATAATGAAGCTTTTTTTAAACGATTCAGATATAATTTCTTTTCGCGATAACGCGCTTATTTGCGATTCCATTTCTTTAATAACTTTCAGCGCAAAATCTTCAAAAAAAGTAATCAAAATACTTTGCGAATCTTCTCCGTGTTCAAGCTGCGACAACATATCCGCTGCTATCCATTTTAAATTTGCATTTCCATCTGTGATAATAAGCGCTTCAGATGGTCCTGCAGGCATATCGATATCAACTTCGCCATAAGCAAGCATTTTTGCAGTTGTGACATATTGATTTCCGGGACCAAAGATTTTATAAACTTTTGGCACGGTTTCTGTCCCATAAGCCATTGCTGCGATTGCCTGCGCTCCACCAATTTTATAAATCTCGTTTATTCCACACATATCAGCTGCAATAAGAACCGCCGGATTGCATTTGCCGGATTTATCCGCGGGCGTACAAATGATTATTTCTTTACATCCGGCGATTTTAGCCGGGACAGCAAGCATCAAAATAGTTGAAGGATAAGCCGCTTTTCCACCAGGCACATATAAGCCAACTCTTTCAATTGGTCGAAATTCGCGCCATAACTTCACGCCTTTTTCGGTTTCCGTGATATCGCCTTTTCTTATCAAATTAGCTTCGTGAAATTTTTTAATATTTCGCCTCGCTTTTTTTAAGGCTTGCAAAAGATTTGGACTAACTTGCGAATAAGCTTCTGCGATTTCACGTGCATCAACTTTAAAAGAAGTCAATTTTACGCCGTCAAATTTTTCCGTAAGTTCAAAAACAGCTTTATCGCAGCCTGTTTTAACTTTTGCAAGAATGTCTTTAACAGTAGCCTCAACGTCTTGCTTTTTACTTTGCACGCGCTTAATGCGTGATAAAATTTTCTCAATCGATAAATTTTTAGCATTTAAGATTTCCATAGTTTGTAAAAGTTAGATTTATACGAGTTTTGATTAGGACTTTCAATCAAAACGGCTTGTGAATCCATAATCTTCGCTATCGTCACAAGACCATGTTCGCGTAATGTTTGTCCGGTTTTTGTTATGTCACAAACAGCATCTGCAAGCCCAACCAAAGGAGCGAGCTCAACCGATCCTTTAAGCTTTAAGGCGGAAGATTTGACACCATTTTCTTTAAGATATTTAGATAAGATTTGTGGATAAGAAGTTGCGATAATTTTATTTTCAAGCTCGTTTAAAGATTTAATGCCGGATATTTTAGGAACAGCAATGATCAACGAGCACGAACCAAAGTTGAGTTTTTTTACAATTTTCACAGAACATTTTTTTTCTCGAAAAACATTTTCTCCAACAATCCCAAAATCAGCAACGCAGCGATTAACATATTCGGGAATGTCGTCATCTCTGATAAATAGAATATCCAATGGGAAGTTTTGGCATTGAACAAGAGAGTTCCTGCCGTTTGGTTGAAATTTAAGACCCAAAGAACTTAAAAGCTCAACGCTTGAGTCGCTTAAACGGCCTTTGCCTTGTATTGCTATTTTTAATCTATTTCTTTTCATTATTTTTAAGTTATTAAATATATAAAAAGTCCCGCTAATGCGGGACAGATTGATACAAACTTACTTGGATTATTTATTTGGTTTTACCAAGTACAAGCTTGTATCCGCCCTGTCCATGATGGAACCAATGCGCAACTCTCGTTACCGTCGTTGTGCTGGCACCGGTCAATTGGCTAATTTTTCTATAAGGAGTATCTTTTTGAATTAATTTTGCAGTCTGAAGTCTTTCGATCATGCTTGTTAATTCTGAAAGCGTACAAAGATCACGAAAAAACTTGCGACATTCATCCGCATTTTTCAGCTTGGAAATTGCATCAAACAATTCTTTTGCTTCCACTGTATTTATTATTTTCTCGATCATTCTATTGTTTTAACGTGTTAATACATTGATACAATATCAAAACA
>JBAYGM010000049.1:0-7932 GCA_041666705.1 Candidatus Altimarinota bacterium
TAGAACCGTCACAAAAAACGCTGTAATAAAACTTAAATACTTAAATGGTTTTTGCATAAAAAAATATTAATAAATACGCGACGCATTGTAGCATACGTTGCACAAGGGAAAAACTGGAAAAGTTTGAAATAAGTCCTCACGTTGTTCGACTAATTTCTGCACTTTTCCTCCTGCGCTACGAGCATGCTAAATACGCATACTCTTCGCTACGGAACGTTTTTCTCGCATGTAGCTGGCGGAGAGGGCGAGATTCGAACTCGCGTGCCCCTTGCGAGGCAAATCGCTTTCGAGACGATCCCAGTGCGACCACTTTGGTACCTCTCCGCGCTGAAAGCATTATACATCATCACCAATCGGTTCAACATCCTCAAACCCGCCTCTTTCGACTTGCTCTTTAATTTCCGCTCCCAATCTTTTCGCAACATGAAACCCACTCCATTCAAGTCTCAATAAAAACGTTCTTATGCAACTTGCAACTCTTCCGTCAAATTCCCAGTCAGATTCTTTTTCGTCCCGCCACGCCATACTCGGAAACTCGGCATCTCGATGAAAAACGCCATAAGAAATTCCATTTTCCTTTTTTCTATGACTCCCATCAGAAGAAATTGTAGCCCAAGGCTTTAAATCTAATTCACGGAGCATACCGGCAAGTCCACCACCGCCCATAGACACAACGTTTAACTTTTTGCCATCATATTCCTTGAGCGTTTGTAAACCAATCCACCCCTCACTGCCATCTTCAAAAATAACTCTTCTACACCATTCCCCGAATTCCTCATCAGTAGAAGTATCAAAATAAGAATAATGCCTATAATCCCCCCAAACAATCCGCCTTATAACTTTACCTGTATTCGCAGTTTTTAAAACCTCTCCAACGATTCCATGATACCTGTTCCCAATTCTTTCATAGACTTCACCGCCAATTCTCGCTTTAATATCAGCAACTTCAAGAATCGCAGCTCTAGTTGCATTTTCAACGGCACCCATCAACCCATCTCCAATATCTTCAATTCCTGAAATGATTTCCCAATTGAGAGGATCAACATCAACAATTTCTCCTCCAATCAAGCTAACACGAATACATTCGTGACCGGCAACATCATGTGGCTCACTACAAACAACATCGCAAATCACTTTTCCACAAGCCGTGCGTAAAATTTCGTCACAACTCTTCGCAAAGAATACAACAGATTCAAATCCATCCTCAAAAACAAGCTTAAATCGCGTATATAAAGTCATACCGGCGTAAAGTATCTTATCATCATTCAAACGCTCAGACGTAGCAATCTTACCATGCGCATCCCCTAAATTATCAGGCGCTCTTGCAACCATATTTTTAGATTAAAGGAAGATATAATAAGCTTAAATTTAAGTTTTGTCAATAACGTCGCCTAAAGCACAATTTTGTTGTATTATTTATCAAAATATTTAATTTAAAATATGAATAAAAATAAAATCGCACTAGCCCTGTTAATACCAACACTCGCCTTTTCACTCCTATTAATTATGGGATGTAGCACGCAAGCAGTTCCTGTAAACCAAACTCCAACGACACCAACAGCAACTCCAACAACATCGCCGCAAACTCAAAACCCAACTAAAATCACCGTAAAAACACCTCCAAAAATCTCCGGCATCACAATGACCGAAGTCGCAAAACACAACTCCGAATCAGACTGTTGGATGGCAATAAATGGCAAAGTTTATAATGTAACATCATACATAACAAGCCACCCGGGAGGCGGAGCAATCCTTTTAGGATGCAGCAAAGACGCAACTTCATTATTTGAAGGCAGACACTCACAAAATGCGCACAATATTTTACAAAATTATTATTTAGACAATCTAAAATGATAAAACTCACGCTAATAAACATCGCCTACTACCAAATTTTAGGCAAACCGCTCAATCTTTATCTTGGGCTTTTATGTTTACTCGGCTTTTTAATCGTCGGCATGTCGCATTACCTTTTACGAAAAACTGCAATAAAAATTCGCCACCCATGGCACTTCCGCATCGGACTTATTTCGATAATAATCGCGATAATTCACGGAATTCTTGGACTTGCGAGCTATTTTTAAAACGCTTCAAGAGATCTGAGTCGGCAACTTTTCTTCCAAAGTATCAAAACCAACATAACATTCAGTAGCATCAACAAGAGTTACAAATTTGCATAACTCCCCGGTGTCTTTATCGGCTACAATATCTCCACCATGAGACAATAATCTAATAAGCTTACCGGTATTGGACGTTCTCAAAAAATCACCGGTTGCAATATCCATATATGCATTAGTTGTTCGAGAGCCTTTGCCATAATAAAAAGTTACGCTAATCAAAATTCTATCACCAAAATTTTCTCTAACTACTGGCTGAATACTAGCAATAATACAACCTGAATCATTATCTCTTAAAAGCGATCGCATTCTATCAACATCGACATATGCGTCCAAGCCATTTGAAAGCTTTACTCTAACATAAACAACATCACCAATTTTGATTTGGTCACTTCTAAAAATCGTATGCAACAAAAAATCGCCATCATCAGGCAAAACAATCTCATCGGATGCAGCGCCCAGCGCATCTTCAACTTCCGAGGTAACAGGTGCATTTCTAAAAACCGCCAAAGGATCATTGGGATCCACATCAGCCTCAACGCGCATATCGCCAGTTAATGCTTTACCCGATCCATCATCCATTCCACGCAAAAGCTTCAAAAAAGGCCTAAATCGCTCCGCTTGTTTACAGATAATCGCCACTACTCTCGCTTTAACACTATTAGCAGCAACCGCAGAAGTATTGGGAGTAGATTGTTCTTCAGCCTTTAAAACAACTTCCGACGCAGGAATAGAAGCAGCAACTTGCATTTCTTTTCTTTCTTCTTCAAAAGCAGTTATAGCCGCCTGAAGCTTAAGCCATTCCGGACCTTCAAATGCTTCAGGTCTAAAAACTAAATTGGGAACCCGCGAAAGTCCATCTGCATCATCTGGTCTATCAGAACCTTTTGGCATAAAGCAATAATTGTTAACCGGATTTTAGTTCAAAAATTCTTCAGCTCCTCTAGCTGCTGCTTTTTGTGCTGTAGCTTTAGCATGTTTCTCGACGTCAAAACGAGAAGCAAGCGGATCGGCATCACCGTCAACACGTCCTTGATTTTTATCGAAAAAAGCAGAATGATGTTCGGCCAAATTTGCTTCTACAAATCCACCATTACCATTATCATGAGCAGCATAATCAGAACCGTAATGCTCCGCCAATTCTGCATAATGATACGCATCATCACTAGCATCAAAAACTCCTTTATTTGGATTAGGGATATAATTAAAACCAACCAATCCACCACTAGGATCTCTTCTAAACATAGCCTTACCATCACCATCGTCATCACCATCGTCATCATATCCATAATAATCAACGGACTCCCATTCATGTCCTTCTTCACCAAAAACCTCATTTTCCGTAAGTTCATCAGCGTCAAAACGTTCACGAAGACCTCTTTCATCATCAGACACAGACTTGTAACCAAAAGCACCACCAACGACGCCGGCAACCTTCAACAACGAGCCATACCACTCCGACCAATCATCAACGCTAACTTCAGACTCATCATGTTCGGTCATTAAAGAATCTTCATAATCAGACGACACAATACGCCTCGCGTCCAATCTATCCTCTTTACTCGCAAAACTATTATGAGTTATACCATTAGTCAATCTAAGTATCTTGAAACGCAAATTATGGCTAAGTAAAGCAAAAGGACCAAAGCCTTTAATTAAAAGCTTTATTTCAGACATTAAATGCTCAGAACGACGATTTAAACTCGCCTTTTTAGCCGATGGTCTAAAGCCAAACTGATCAAGCTCTAAACGAACTTTTTTATACTCACCAACCAAATCTCTTAATTGATCTAAAAAACCTCCGTATACATCGTTAACATGGCTAGGCCCCTTAGTTTTTACATGTACACGTCGATTAGCGCTTCCAGGATTAACAATCCTTCCGGTGGCTCTTGAAAAACCCTCGCGCACACTACCAATAACACGACGATCAGAAGCTGAAAGATTACCAGATTTTAATAACTCATCTTCTCTTTTTCCTTTATTTGCCAAAGCAGGAGCCTGAGGAGCAAAATTCATAGTTCGTTCTTTTTGTCCGGGAGTTCTTTCACCACCAGCTCTATCCGCAAGTGGATCGACAGGAGCAGGATTAATTGGAGCAGCACAACATTCTTGATAAGGAAATGCACCAGGAGCGCCGGGTAACGTCATATTTTTTAGGTTAAATTATGTTTGGAGCTTATTATATTTTAACCACAACGTTTGTCAAATCTCAATTTGTTGTATAATCGGGTCGTGCAAAAAAAATCGACAAAAATAGAAACTTCGTTCGCAAAAAACAAAAAGGCTTTTGCGGACTTTGAAGTAATGGAAAAATTTGAAGCGGGAATCGTACTTTCCGGTGGCGAAGTCAAATCCGTCCGCGAAGGTCACGCGCAACTTAAAGGTAGTTTCGTTGAAATAAGACATGGCAATGCATTCGCAAACAATATCCACATTTCAAAATATAGATATGATCCAATCGCAAAACTTGAACCCGCAAGAGGTCGCAAATTGCTCCTCCACGCAAAAGAAATCGAAAAAATCGGCTCAATATTGGATACAAAAGGCATGGCCGCAATCCCACTTGAGCTATATGGAAAACACGGCTTAATCAAGATTCAAATCGGAATCTGTCGTGGAAAGAAAAAATATGATCGCAGAAATGATTTAAAAAAACGCGCGCTCGATCTTGAAGCCGCGCAAACATTAAAAAGATTTTCGCACTAATTTCACAAATTAACTTTTTTATCATGGATTACCAATCCGTACATCAACAAATCATAAAACAAATAAAAAAATATTTCGCCGATGCAGGTTTTAAAAAAGCTGTAATCGGAGTAAGTGGTGGAATCGATTCCGCGCTTGCATTAAAACTCACAGTCGACGCACTCGGTTCAGAAAACGTAACAGGAATCATGCTACCGGAAACAGGCGTAACGAAAGGCATAAACACAAGTCATGCAAAGGCTTTATGTGATTTTTTAGACGTAAAAACTTTTATAATTCCAATAAATAAAATGTTAATGGAATTCGCGGTAACTCCATGGAGACCAAATCCATGCTCACAAATGAATTTGCGCTCAAGAATCCGCATGATAACGCTTTATAATTTCGCAAATGCAAATGCTGCGCTCGTTATCGGCACATCAAATAAAACGGAAATCCTGCTTGGATACGGAACAAAACACGGCGATTTTGCCGCAGACATTGAAGTTCTCGGAGATTTATATAAAACAGAAGTTTTCGAACTCGCGGAACACATCGGGCTTCCACCGGAAATCATTGAAAAAACTCCAACAGCGGAACTTTATAATGGTCAAACAGATGAAGGCGAACTCGGAGCAAGCTATCCGGAACTTGATACTATTTTAAAAAAACGCGATCTTGGTGCGATGGGAATGATAGAAAAAGGAATGAATCCGGCGCTTGTTTCAACAATTCTTGCACGAGTTGAACAAAATAAGCACAAAACAATTCCTGCCTACGTTATAGAAATCAAACACGAAGAATGAAGTTAAAAATACAGGCAAAAGCTTTATACATCGGACGTTTTCAACCGTTTCATCTCGGTCATCTTGATGCGATAAATCAAATTTTAAAACAAGAAGATTTTTTAATCATCGCAATTGGAAGCGCACAATATTCACATACAAAAGAAAATCCATTTACAGCTAAAGAAAGGCAAAAAATGATCATCGCAACTTTAAAATTCGCAAAAATAAATCCAAAAAAATATAAAGTTATTTTAATTCCAAACATAGAAAATTTTGACGCTTGGCCAAATCATGTCGATTCATTAGTTCCAAAATACGAAAATATTTATACAGGCTCAAAACTCGTAAAAAGTCTTTTTAAAGCGCAAAAACGCCATACTATAAAATCCATAAAATTCAATAAAAAAATCTCAGCAACTTTAGTGCGTGAAAAAATTGCACAAAATAAAAAATGGGAAAATCTTGTTCCAAAATCAGTCGCAGAATTCATCAAAACCATTGACGGAGAGACAAGAATAAAGGAAACTTATGGAGATCTATGATTAAAATAAATCCACATATTTTCCGTGCATATGATATTCGCGGAATCGCAATTAAAACGGAAAAAAGCGAAATCGACTTAACGCCGGAACTCGCCTATTTCATCGGAAAAGCCGCAGGAAAATATTTACAAAATAATTTCGGAAAACGCATTGTTGTCGGTCGCGATATTCGAATAACAAGTAAAGTCCTTCAATCCGCTTTAATAAACGGACTTATTTCGATTGGCTGTGAAGTAAAAAACATCGGTGAAGTAACTTCTCCAATGGTTTATTGGTCAACATGTGCCATGGATTTCGATGCAGGAATAATGATTACAGCAAGCCATAATCCAAAAGAATATAATGGTATAAAAATCGTAGGAAAAAACGCACATTCGGTTTGCGGAGAAGAGCTTCAAAAAATCCTTGAACTCACAAAATTATATGCAAATGAAAAGCCTGAAGAAGCTACAAAATCAGGCGAAATGTTTCCGGAAACCAACGTAAAATCCATAAAAGAAGAATCAATATTTAAAAAATACCTCGATGATTTATTTTTCCGCGCAAAAATTTCTCGTCCATTAAAAATTGCGATTGATGCCGGAAACGGCTCTTCCGGACCTTTTATAAAAGATATTTTTGAAAAATTCGGATGCGAAGTGATCCCTTTATATTGTGAACCTGATGGCAATTTTCCAAATCATGAAGCCAATCCCGAATATGAACATAATTTGAAAGAACTCGCGCGTGCAGTGCGTGAAGAACGCGCAGATATCGGCTTTGGTTTTGATGGTGATGGCGACAGAATCGGCGTTCTCGATGAAAACGGAAAATTTTATTCCGGCGATTACATGGTCATGTTTCTTGCAAAAGATTTATTAACGCGAAATCCCGGCGCAAAAATTATTTTTGATACAAAAGCATCACAAGTTGCAATGAATGAAGTTGCAAAATCCGGCGGAAATCCAATCCTTTCAATAACCGGACACTCATTTATCGAAACTCGCATGCGTGAAAGTCATGCTTTACTTGGCGGAGAAATCAGTGGTCACATATTTTTCGCAGAAAATTTTTACGGTTTTGATGACGCATTCATGGCAATGCTTAAAATCATGGAAATCGTTTCCAAATCAGATAAAAAATTCTCAGAATATTTCACGGAAATTCCGTACGTTTTCTCAACTCCGGAAATAAAAGCGTACTGTCCGGATGATAAAAAATTCCAAATCGTTAAAGAGTTAACGGATTTTTTCGTTTCAAAATACGAATGTTTAACAATCGACGGCGTACGCGTAAAATTCGACGAAAATAGCTGGGGCGCGGTACGATGCTCTAACACAACACCAAATCTCACGCTACGCTTTGAATCTGCTGATGAAAAAACGTTCAAAGAAATTCAAAAAATATTTTACGAACAACTAAAAACATATCCGGAAATCGACGTATCTTGGTATAAATAAAAATCGCAAACGATAATGATAAACATAGTTAAAACTCACAAATATTGGCGTTTTGTTGAAGGAATTCCGGGAGGAATAACCTTATTTTTACTCATCGCACCAATAATTCTTTCCATTTTTAAACCGATTTGGGTTTCGATTTTCATCACTCTGTATGCCACGATGTGGCTCTTTCGCTCAATTCGCTTAACAATAAATCTCGCGATTTCATACACACGATCAAAACAAACCTTAAAAACAAATTGGTTAAAAATGATCATGTACAATGACACGCCAAATAAACTCGACTACGATATAAAAGCGCTTAAGAAACACAAAAACTTCGATACAAAAAAATACGAAGAACTTATAAATTTAAAAA
>JBAYGM010000050.1:0-7825 GCA_041666705.1 Candidatus Altimarinota bacterium
ATCAGGGAAAGCACTTACGAATAGCTATCATAAGCGATTAGCATACTTGGAAGGTAAAAAAATTGTTACACTTTCCGATTATGCAAAAAGTAATAAAATTTCACATTCAAACCTCATCAATAAAGCCGGTAGACAAACTATCGAGGCTTTTTTAGAAAAAAATATTTGGAAAATCGGGATTGATTTGTAGCGCCCCAATAATTTCCATATTATAATTACCGTAGTACAAATAACCCCACCCCCATGAAAAAAGTTTTTCTCCTAGGCCTGCTTGCCGGCCTCGCAATGCTTGTATTTGGCATGCTTTTCGATCAAGGCTTTAACTGGGTTTTCCCAGGCTTGATGAGCGAATATGAAACAAGCGGAGTTTTCCGCGCTTGGACAGAGCCGCTCATGTCACTTTATTTTCTCAGCCCTTTTGTTATGGGCATCGCATTTGCATGGACTTGGAACAAAACAAAATCACTTTTTAAAGGAAGCATTTGGAAAAGAGCATTAATGTTCTCGCTCGCATTATTCTTTGTCACAACGGTCCCGGGCATGTTCATTTCATACGCAAGCTTCAAAATTTCGCTTCTTATGATCGCATCTTGGACGCTCTCATCCTTTGTACAGGAATATGTTGGAGGATTGGTTTTGGCGAAGATGAATAAGTAAGTGCGCAAAAATCCAGTTTAGCGTTGACAAATTAAGGCAACGTGATAAAATATCATCCTAAAATAATTTAACCAAATTAAATATGGGTGATATTAAACGTCCTGCAGTTGAAGACCACTTAACTTTAAGCGGACTTGATCATCATCGTTGGTCGGATAGGGAGGTTGATGGGGCGACATACAAAGGGCTTTTACAGAGAGAAGAAAGCCCTGAATTCAAAGAATTGCTGGCAATGGCAAGAGAACAAGGCCTTGAATTAACGGCCGTTGTTGATGATGATTATAGCCAAGGCATGGCCACAACCGGCAAAGGCTCAAAAGCCTATTTGTCTGATGTAACCATGGACAGTGCAGGCGATGAAGCGGAATCAGCGAAAAGATTTGGGAAGCTTGCAGGCAAAATTGCAGGAAAAATAATCTCGAATTTAAAAGGGATTCATCCGTCTAAATTACTATATGAAATTCAGCGCATATCCGCAGATGACGGTGATGGTTTCATGGATATTGATGAAATTAACATTTCACCTTTAAAAATTTCATGGAGAGGTGTCAATTTTGTAGCGATTGACGACAAGCTTTCTGGCGATGACGGTGAAGACTTATTAAATCCTGATGAGGAATTTTTCAATGATCTCAGGGGGCGTGTAACAGAGCTTGTTAGTGGTTATGTTCGAGAAAATCTTGTGTTGGAAATTGAAGGTAAAGGCCCAAGAGGAGGCAAGGCTCCGGCATGGATTTCGAGAAACTTTGCAATTAGTGGCGTCAATGTTCAATTTTCATGTCGCAACGTATGTGAAAATTATGTGAGCGTGGATTTATCAATGCAACTTGGGAATTACTATGATCAAGCGATTAGACAATCAGGGAGAACGGTAACGCCACATATCGTTTCGGCGAAGTGGAAGGGCGAGGGCGACGAGGCATAAAAATTAATATTTGCGGTAAATGAGATTATTGCGCGACGCATTACAGGACCTTGTTGAGCAGGAATTTGATCCTGTGCTTAGAGCTGCGCCAGTTAATGGGTATGATGTTAGTGTGCTAACTAGAATGAAGCATGGAGAGGTTATTTCCTGCATGAGGCACGCATGCATGATAGTTCCGGAAAGCCTTGAGAGTGGCGAAAAAATTAGAGAATGGGCAAGAAAAATTACAGCAACATCAACGGTAACATATGCGATATTAGATAGGTGTTTTTCTTATATGTCCGTTGAGGAATGGGTTGATTTAGAAGATATAAATTACGCTTTACACGGAACGTATTTGGAGAAGAGTTTATTCAAAGCTCTTGAGAGATTGGTTAGGGTGACGCATCACAAACTGTATAAATTGGATTTTGTAGTTGAGTCAGACGAGAAAGGTAGATATAGAATAGCAAGGAGAAAAGTTGAAAGCAAAAGCAGGGCAAAGCTTACAATATGTAAAAAAATGCAAGATGACGATGATGGAATAGATGCGGCTATACTTGAAGAAATAGAATCGTTAGCATCAGTTGATCCGGAGATGCCAAAAGACGATGATGGAGCAACGTACGGCGCTGATACAGACGTTGATTTTGGTGAAAAATTATTTAGGCGTAAGCCATTATCGCGAGAAGACCAGCGGAGGATGTTAATTGAAGCACGGTCTAAAGACCCGAAGATTGCCAGAAAAGCTACTAATGAATTAGTCAAAAGAAATATTAGATTTGTTGTGTGGTGGGCCGGTAAAATGGGAATTTTTAAAGACAATCCGGTGTTTTGGGATGTTATTCAGGAGGGACTAAGGGGAGTTGAGCATACGATACAAAAAATAGAACTTGGTAAGGGCGAATTTTCAACATATGCCTCATGGTGGGTAAGAAGTTATATGCAAAGATTTTTAGAGAGAGATAAGCATGTTGTTGGAGTGCCGTATTGGGCAATAGAACTATTGACTAGCATCAAAAAAGCAATGAGAGAAGCGGAGGGCAAAGGTAGGCCATTATCAGTGAAAGATATAGCGGAAATGACCGGTAAAGACATTAAAATAATAGAAAGAATATTAGCAATTGATGATATAAGGGAATTTTCAACATCGGATACCATGGAAGATGAGCATGGCGATTACGTTCCGGCAAATCGCGATTTAGAAAAAATTATAATGGAAATGGGATTGAGTGATCTTGGCAGTAAGGAAGCTGAAACGGGCGCGATGGTTAAGTTTGAGGCCATGAATTTAATGGAAATACTTAGAGCGACTGAAGGGATGATAAGAAAGAGAGCATCAGCAAGCGGCTCAAGATTGGATAAAGATGAGTTGAGCGATAGGGATATGTATATGCTTTTAAGAAGGATGGATCTTTACGATATGCCATGGGCGGATGTAACGGTGCAAGACATTGCAGACGAATGTGGGGTATTTAAGCAAAGAGTGAATCAAATTATTAATGACACGATTAGGCCATTTATGGAAAGAGCTATGCGTGGACTTGGTTATGATGAAGAGAAGATTAAAGCGTATAAAGAGTTATTGGGTTTGTGGATGATGAGTAGTAATAATATGGCGGAAGCCAAAAGAGAAAGTTGGAGAAAAAAGAATGCTGCAGGACAAGTAGTTGCGGATGCATCTGGTGATAGCGATGAGTTCAGCGAGTCATTCGAGGAAGCGACGGGTGCAGTCGCATAATAAATAATTTACAAATTTATATAAATGATAACGGATAGCCTTATAGAATTAGGAATATACGGAGATGATGGCGACGCTGAAACAAGCAAAATTGATTACAACGCTGGAGCTGGCGGAAATTTGGCGGATATGATTAGGGGAAACGTAGATTTGATACGTTTTTCAAGGACGGCGCTCAAGCAGGCTAAAATCAGAGCCGTTATAAGCGATGTTGAAACTAGAGGCCTGATTATTTTGGCACAAAATGGAGATATGGATGTTGCGCAGGAAATAGTTGAGCGAAATTTAAGATTTATAATCAGCCGAGCGGTTTCTTGGTCAGGGCAAAAAAGTAAACAAGAGATGGTTATGGAATTGATACAAGATGGTGTTTTGGTTGCATATAGATGCGTCAAGGGATTTGATCATCGTTCGGATTGTACCTTTTTAACATATCTTAGAGGAGCATTAAATAATTTTTATGGCGCTAGGTTGCGTGCATATGTATTAAAACATGGATATAAAGATTCAAGTTATGGATCAAATAGAATTAGAGAGTTGAAAACTGCGCCTGGGTATGCGGAAGTCGTTGGTGATAGACAGGTGAATGAACTGCGACCGGAGGAAATAGAAATACTTTTAAGATGCGGAAAAGAAATGGCATATAAGGTAAAAACAGTTATAACTTCACGCACAGTATCTATAGAAGCCGGAGGCAGTGATAATGACGATGATGGCGGGTCATTGGGCGATATGATGTCGGATGGGCATGCTGAAAGTCCGGAAAGCGTTGCTGTAAAAAGAGAAAGAAGGAGATTGTTGATGAATGCAATTGGTGGGCTTGATGAAAGAGATCAGCTTATAGTGTCTTTAAAATTTAATTTAAACAGCGGCGAGTGTGGAGATCCGGTTAAGCTTTGTAGATTGAGTAGGAATGCGGATCTAATGAAAGATATGGTTCAATCTGTAAGTGGGTTTATGGAAGTTTTGAAAGGTTTGTGTGAAGAGTTTAAGCCAAGATCAAACGGAGTTACAACAATGAAGCGTCAAAAAATTGTAGAGCTTCAGGCGATGATAATGGAAAGTGAAGGTAATCCGGAGGGGGTCGTTAAAGGCGAAAACATCTTGGGACGCATGTTGCGATTTAAAATGGATAATTGCACCGAAACTCTTTGCGTGATGGCAATGAATAAGATGACGGAATTTGATAGGGTTGTGTTGAGTCAAATTTTTACGATTCCAAATGGCGAAGATTATCAAATGCAGGCAATATGTGACTTTTTAGGGATAACAAGAGAGAGGGTAAATCAAATATGGCACAGGCGAATTGAGCCATATATTAAAAGAGCACTTATGAATAAAGATTATGATGGGCATGATGAAAGAGATCGAGCCGCTGATCAAGAAGAATATTTATATTAATTCTTCCAATATTTTTTGTGCCTCTTCATTTTTCCTTGTCCCCATCAGCTTCACTCTCAAATCATTCGCGCCTTCAAATCCAATAATATACATTTTGAAGAATTTTTTCATATCTTCATAATTCTTAGCGTCGTCCCAAGTTTTATCAAATAGCTTCAAGTGATCAAGAGCATATTTAAGCCGTTTTTTGATGGGCAGCGCAGAAAAATCCGTGCTTAAGCCGTCCGTGCCAGCATCTTTAAACGCAAGCAAATTATGAAAAATTCCGCGTCCAATCATAATTCCATCAACGCCATATTTTTTTGCCATTTCGATTCCATGCTCGCGGTTTTTTATATCGCCGTTACCAATAATTAAAGTTTTTTTCGCGGATTTGCCGCCCGCCTTCACCATTTCATTTCGCATTTTCACAGCCTTCCCAATTTCATACCAATGCGCAGGAACTTTGGACATTTCTTTGCGCGTTCTGCCATGTATTGTGATCGCATCAAGGCCCATAGTAAGCAGAAAACCGATCCATTCCTCTGTTTGTATGTGATTAAATCCAATGCGCGTTTTAATGCTAACAGGCATGTCTCCGGCGGCTTCTTTTGCAATCAAAATAATTTCTTTTGCAAACGCAGGATCTTTAATCAACGCGGAACACGCGCCGTTTTTGATAATTCTTTTTTCCGGACACGCCATATTTATATCAACGCCATCAAATCCAAGTTCTTTTATTTTTTTTATTCCAAGAACGTATTTTCGTAGATCCATTCCCCAAATTTGTGCAACAATCGGATGCTCTTTTTTCGCATATTTAAGCCGATGAATGACTTTATCCTCGCCTTTCGTTCCAAAGGCTTCAATGTTCATAAATTCAGTAAAAAACACATCAGGACGACCGGCCTTTATCACAATTTGTCGAAAGCACGTATCAGTAACGTCT
This sequence comes from Candidatus Altimarinota bacterium, assembly GCA_041666705.1. Classification (GTDB taxonomy): domain Bacteria; phylum Patescibacteriota; class Gracilibacteria; order UBA1369; family UBA12463; genus UBA12463. The sequence continues at coordinate 5,632 of JBAYGM010000050.1, forward strand.
TCCATTGGCGCCAAACAAAAAAATGGCCTTTCTAATTTTTCCCAAAAATTCATAACGCAATTCTATCATGATATAATCCACGCATGAACAAGAAACACGTCGGCATAATAATGATACTGATTGCAACTATTGTTTGGGCGATCGACCCGGTCGTCATTAAATTGTCTTATTCAAATGCAACGTTTGTGCAAACGCTTGGAATAAGGGCGATTCCGATGGTGATTATTGCCTTCTTTTACATATTGATTACGAATAAAGCGAGCTTTAAAATTACAAAAAAAGAATTTTCCGCATTATTCTATCTTGCACTTTTTGGATCAATAATCGGCGATCTTATATATTTTTATTCAATCGGCAAAATATCAGTCGTGAACTATTCTGTTATAGGGCATCTTCAGCCGATTTTCGTATTATTAATAGGATATTTCTTCTTAAAGACCGATAAAATAACGAAATACGATTATATTGGAATTTTATTTATGTTTTTCGCTGCGTTTTTTGTAGTGGCAAAAGATATGGATAGTTTGAAAAGTTTTAGTATCGGCACAAAAGAGGATTATTTCCTTCTTATTGCGACAATTTCGTGGTCAACAACAGCGATAATGGCACGAAAATATTTGAGCAATACAAATGCCGGGATTACAACTTTTTATAGATTTGGAATAGGTGCAGTTATACTTATCACCTACCTGATTTGCACAAATGCATTTTATGTAAGCAATTTTTATCAGATTCTAGATGGAATACTCGCCGGATTTGCAATAATTCTTTATTATGAATCAATGAAGAGATTAAAGGCTGCTCAGGTCACAAGTCTTGAGCTCACTTCTCCGTTTTTTGCAGCGGTTTTTGGATTAATATTCCTTGGCGAATTCGTGACTATCATGCAGATGGCGGGTATGGCTTTGCTAATTTTTGGCATCTATTTCTTGTCAAAGAAAGAATGAGAAGGTAAAATACAAAGCAGAAAATTCAAAACAATATGCCAAGACCATTCTTATTCAAGGAGCTTTTTCTAAAAGAGGTAGCAAAGACCAAGGGAATGGTTAATTGTCATGCTCACTTGGATCGCGCATATACGCTCACGGAGGAAAATTTTGCGCTTTCAAATACCTTGATGGAAGAAAAATGGGTATTAAATCGTGATATAAAGAAAGCTCACACTCGGGAATCATTGATAAAGCGTTTTGAGGATGCAATAGCCCTTTTTATAGAGCAGGGAATAATTGCTTGTCGCACATTTGTTGATGCTGATAACATTGTTGATATGCTTTGCATAAATACTGCGGCTGAAATGCGTGAAAAATATAAAGGCAAATTTATTCTTCAGCTTGCGCCACAACCACTTGAAGGATTTTTGAACGAAGAAGCAACGGATTTTGATAAGCATAAAGTCGATTTATTTGAAAAAGCGTGTGCGATTTGTGACGTCGTTGGTGGTCTACCTTCCAGAGATCGAAAATTTGGAGATGGAGGCAGAAAGCACGCGGACTTTTTATTCTCAGTCGCAAAAAATCTAAATAAAGATATAGACGTTCACATTGATCAGGAAAATAATCCATATGAAAAAGATACTGAATGGTTTTTGGATAAGATTGTTGAGAATCACATGGAGGGTCGCGTGACGCTTGTACATGCGCTTTCTGTGTCATGCCAATCAACAGAAGATCGAAAAAGAATTTATAAAAAAATGGTTGATACAAATACAAACGTAACCGTGTGTCCAAAAGCTGTAATCACAATGAAACAGCACAAGGATAAAATGGCACCGGTCCATAATTCCATCGCGCAAGTTGATGAAATGCTTGAAGCGGGCGTAAATGTTTCGCTTGGTACGGACAATATTTCAGACATCATCGTTCCGGATTGCAGCGGTGATCTTACGGATGAAGTCTTAATGCTAGCGGCCGCATGTAGATTATATGACATTCCAAAATTGGCTGCAGTTGCGACTACTAATGGTTATAAAACTCTCAAATTAAAAATTTAAATTATGCCTAAAACAACAAAAAAACCTATACTAAGAAAACTCTGGTATAAATCTTCCGCCATGAAAATTGATCCGGTAGTTGAAGAATATAACGCAGGTGAAGATATTCTCCGCGATCAAGAATTGATTCCATATGACGTTCAAGGATCGCTTGGATATGGCAAAATGTTGCATCGTCACGGAATAATCACGGCTAAAGAATTG